>NZ_JACALO010000012.1:0-70699 GCF_030328185.1 Empedobacter sp. 225-1
TCAGAACCTTTCATAAAAAACGCCTAAAACCTATTTGGATTACCTATACTTTTTCACTTCACACTCGAAAAATTCATACTTTTCATGTCGGTTATCGAACAATAGAGATCTTCAAAAAACTCCTTAACCCTATCATTAAAACAAAACCAACAAAGATTTATACTGATAAACTCAATACTTATCGGTTAGTTATTCCTTCTGCACTTCATTCAACCAGGTTTCGATCTACCAATCATATCGAAAGAAATCACCTTAATCTACGCACTCATCTAAAACGATTAAACCGAAAAACCATTTGTATACAAAAAACATGGACATACTATCTGCCATTTTAACCATCTATTTTTGGAGTTGAACTACCAGACTATTTATCCAAATAAATCAATCTTACTAAAATTTTATAACACCTTTTATGTAAAACAGAATTTAAAACCTCCAAATGGAGGTTTTTTTATGATTTGTAATTTAAGATTATGTTTAGTAGGTATATTGTTTAAAATACATTTTTTTTTATATCCTTAAAAATTATTAAATTTGTATCCAAGTGAATACAAAAAGAAATGTACTTTATTGAAAAAACTACTGATTTTGATAAATGGTTTTGTAAGTTAAAAGACTTACGAGCAAAGGCTAAAATTTTAGTTAGAATTCAAAAATTAGAAAAAGAAGAACACTTTGGAGATTGTGAACCTGTTGGCAATGGAATTCGAGAATTAAAGATCAACTATGCTAAAGGATATAGAGTGTATTTCAAAGAAATGGATGGTAAAATAGTAATTCTGCTTATCGGAGGAGATAAATCTACTCAACAAAAAGATATTGAGAAAGCTAAAGAAATATGGGATAAATTAAAAAAATAAAGAAACATGGAAACATCAAAATTTGATATAGCCGATTATTTAGATAGTAATGAAATGATTGCTGAATACTTAAATGCAGTCTTAGAAGATGGTAATGAAAATGAAATCATCACTGCTATTGGAAACATTGCAAAAGCAATTGGAATGACTAAAATAGCAGAAGAAACAGGTCTTAGTCGTCCAAGTTTATATAAAGCTTTATCTGATGGTTCAAAACCTCAATTTGGAACTATAATGAAAGTTTTAAAAGCTGTGGGAGGACAAATACAAGTAAATCCTGTTCAAGCTTAATAGATAAATATAGACCTCCTAATTGGAGGTTTTTTTAATGCCCTATAATATCAATTATGTTTAGTAGGTGTTCTCATTAAAACCAATCTCTATTTTAGAAGTGACAAGTATTTTTCATACTCCTCTATCTCCATTCTAATATCACTTTTTTCGGGTATAATGAGTAAAATAATAAGTCAATATTATATTAACGTATTAAATTTTAATTAATAATTAAAATAATAAACATAAAATTTTTAAAACCTAACAATCATATAAATAATAATTTATCCATTTATTAAACAAATAATTAATGACTAAATTATATTTACTCACTCCTATTTAATGTTATATATCAATAAATTAGTAAATTAGCAACTCAATTAAACTATGTAAAACCTGTAATACAGGATAAGGACATAATTAGCTAAACCAACTAGCTTTTTCTTAAGAAAAGCTAGTTTTTACATTTTAGTAATCAATTTAAAGTGAACGTTAATCTAACAATATAATTAATTTAAAATGAATAGTTTATGATTTATTTCAACAACGTACATTGAACAAATTTCACCTTGATAAATGACAAAAACAAAATTATGAAACGCTATAACATTCAAAAACTACCCTAAATAAATAGTTAAACAAATACAATTAAGAATATGAATTATAATAAATTTCAATTATTTTTTATTTTTATGTCGTGTATTTTTAGTTATTCCCAAGTAGGGATTACAAAAAAAAATACGATCGACATACATGAACATGCCATCTTACAAATAGACGGACAATATAATGGAGATAATTATGGAGTAATGCTTCCTGCAATTACAAAAGAAGAGTATTTACCTCTATATAATTCTTCCGAACCAGATAATTATGAAGATGATCCTACAATGATAGGAAACATTATGCATAATACCACTTATTCTACTTTTCATAGCTATAATGGACAGGAATGGTTGAATGAAGCTAAAGATAATACTAGTTTCGAAGCAAATAGAGCTCGTTTTACAACAAATGGTAATGAAGAAAGAGCTGTTACATGTGGTTCAGTTGTAGTTGTTATTGTTTGTGGTCGTCACGAACCCTTAGATTTTCCTAAAGAAGTTTACAATAATTTAGGGATTATAAAACGACCTGGACGAACTACAAGTTCTTCTGGTAACAGAGAGCGTGCTGATTCAGAATTTGCTATTACACAAGATGGTGTTTATGAAATAGCTATTAATATTCCGTCGAAAACAGTAGGAGTTTTATCTTTAACAGGAGATCCTCAATATCAGCTTTATCTCTATAAGAATAACTCTTCAATTAATACGACTAATGAAACAAAATTATTAACTTTTTTACCAGACGCGTATTCTGTTCTTGGAATTGGAGGAGATTCTGATACAGCAGCGTTTGCTACAACTACGGTTCGATTACAAGCAGGAGATTCTCTTGTTTTAAGAATACACTCTCCTTTAGCAGGAGTAGGATTAGGAAATAGTCTTACAGCTAAAGATAATCCAACAATAGCAGCTAATTATGCAAGAGAAATATTATTTACTAAAATAAGCGATTAAGATGAGAATAAATATACCATTATTAATAAGTGTAGGCTTATGTATTTTATATAGTGCTAATGGGCAAGTCAAAATATCGGCTAATGGGGATGGAATTGTACATCCTAAAGCACTTTTACAAGTGGATAGTAATACACAAGGTGTGATTTTACCAAGTGTTAATAACGAAACGGAATTACCTCACTATGACTTAGCGCAACCTGATAATTATACAAATGTAGAAATAGACAATGGTTTGTTAATGTATAATAAAGCGACCAAAGAAGTAATGAAATACGATGGATACAAATGGTTGTCGAGTAACGAAAAAAGTATCCGAAATTATCGTAATTTGACCATCTTGGGGTCTGATGCTCCGAATGAAGTGGTAGCAAGTGTTTTGGGAATTACAGGACGTCCAATTATAAAATATACGATATCACATAATCCAGATAGAAATATTATAAATAACCTTGGACTTATTGTTAACCCTAATGGAGAGGTAACGATTATAAAAGATGGATATTATAAAATAAACCCTTCTCTGAAAGCTACTGGAGCCGGAGGTTTAGCTGTTGGTAATGTTTCTATTATTCTGTCATTGCAGGCATTGTATGTTGGAGCAATAAATGATGGTTGGCAAAAAATTAATGAAAACAGTTACTTACTCGATGGATTAGTTATAACCGTTGGGAATTTTGGAACAGTAAACTCTTTTAATGTAACAAAATATTTAAGGTCAGGTGACAAAATTAGAGTAAAAGCAGGAATTACAGCAGGTTCTGGAATATCTTTGGGAGCTGGCGTTACCTTTGTACCAAGTGACATAGATTCATATTTATACATCGAAAAAATAGACTGATAATGAAAAAACATATATTATTTAATTTAGTAATATTTTTAACTACATTAGTTACAAATGCCCAGGTTAATATTGGAAGAGAAACAGCTATCAGTGATAAAGGAATTTTGAACCTTATTAATATCGAAAATAATGCTGCAAAATCTAAAGGAATGATGATTCCCACAGTAGAGAACGAAACCGAATTACCTTTGTATAACACATCAGAAGTAGATCTCTTTACAGATGACCATACTATGGAAGGTATGGTAATGTATCAAAATGATATACAGCGTGTAGTCGTTTACGATGGTGAAAAATGGAAATCTATGCTTTACGAAAAAAATCGTAACAAATCTACTCGACTGAGTATGAACACTTCAGATCCATATCGTCCACAAATAGCATGCGTTTTAGTTGGGTGTGGAAGAAATGATGTCCCTTTTGGTTTATATAATAGTCAAGATGATTACGATGAATTAGGTATTTTGGATACAAGTGGAATAGTAAATGATAACTTTAATAATTTTACCATCAAAGAATCTGGCTTCTATCGTATTCTTGTCAGTCTGAAAGTAAAAACATCTGGGTTACATGTTACTCCTCCTGTTATTTCTTTTCAAGGAATAAAAAATGATTATATACTTGCTCGAAATGATATTGAACTCAACGAAGTTATTTTAATTACAGCAGGTGCAAACAGAACAGGTTCAATGGAATTTGTAGGGATGTTTAACAAAGGTGACAAATTTAAAATACAAGTATCAGCAGGTGTAGCTATACTTACTGTTGCAGATGTTTATACAGTAGAACCTGAAGATCAGACATTCATAAGCATAGAAAAACTATTTTAATTATAAACTTAAACTGACTATAATACTTTTTTTATTTTTTCTGCAACTATAAATACACAAGAGGGAGTTGGAATAAAACAACAAAGAGAAATTTTACATGTTTATCCTTTAAGAAATATAACCAATGTTGCATAAAGTACAACAGCTTATTTTTTTGGTACAAAATGTGACTGAAATGTAGCAATAGGGAATAATTCACCAAAGGTGAAGTCGTGTGTTATGTACAAGGAGGAGAAAGTCAAGGAATCTATAATGGGGTAGTGTTCCAAATGTGTTGTTTTTACACAATACTCACAAAAACAATTAATTAACTATAAAATAATTTTACTCAATAGTGGACTAATCTCTACTATTGGGTATTTTTATGCGTTTAAAACAGCTAAAGTCAATTCATTTGATAACCTTGTGTATCAGATGTGTTGTTATTTACACAACGTATTAATTCACAATAACACAAAAGGCAAACGTTTGTTTGCCTTTTGTTATTTTATAAAGTGGTACCAAATTATAGAATTTCATGCAAAAATAATAGACCAACTAATATGCTTTTTTTAAACAATATTCTTCGACACTTGTTCGAAGAAATAGACTATTTTATCATTCAAAAAAATAGAGGATAAAACAGGACGTATACCTTATTGCATAAACTGTAATTTGTCGCCAATAATAATCAATAGGTCAATAGAAAAGGAGCTATTAATTAGCTCCTTTTCTATTTTGATGTCTTTTGTTGTGTAACTCTTTTAATGTGGCGCGCTGTTCTGGCGTAAAAACATTATCGATTTCATTAAATTCTTTTTGACGAACTTCTCTCATTTTCTTTTTCAATTCAAGTTTTTCATCAACATAACTGTCTTCAATTTGTTTTATTTTGATGACTTGTGCATCTGTCAAATTCAAATCTTTTTTTAATTGTTGTAGTTTTTGCTCTCTCGAACCTTCTTTTCTATCTTGCGCTGATGCAGTTGTTAAAGTGAAAGCAATTAATCCCAAACCTAAATATTTATAAAATGCTGTTCTCATAATTATCAACTTTTACTGTTTATTCTCTCTTAAGACATCAAATAACAAAAAAGGTTTAATCTAAGTTTTGTTAAATTTTTAATCGAATAATACAATAACTTATAAAAGATTGTAACAACAATAGTTGAATTACGACAAATTTTTTTGAATATTTTTTATTATGAATTAAACCTTTTTGAAAAAGGTTTGTCTAATAAGTTGTAAAATTTAGAACTACGTAAAAGAAAAATTGAACAAATGAGGTTAAGAAATTTATTTGCTCTAATGTTTATTTGTGTTTGTGCAAGTTTGAATGCACAAGAACTTTTAAAAATTAGAGGTAAAGTCTTGTCGAGCGACAACAAACCTGTAGAGTACACTACAATATCGCTTGAAAGTACTGAAGAAGGGGTTGTAGCCGAAGGTGCTACAGATGCAAAAGGTGATTTTGTGGTAGAAGCACAAGCAGGAGAATATATTTTGGTCATAGAACCAATGGGGTATGATGTGATAGAAAAGCAACTTAGCTTAACATCAGCTTTAGATTTAGGAACTTTTTCTGTGAAAGGTTCTCAAACTGTTTCTTTAGATGCCGCTGTTGTAACGGCAGAAAAACCAATCTACAAAGTAGAATTAGATAAGAAAGTTTATGACATGGCAAACGACCCGATGTCACAAGGTCAATCGTTGTCAGACGCTTTAGCGAATGTGCCATCTGTACAAGTTGACGCCGAAGGTAACGTTTCGCTTCGTGGAAATGATAATGTCAAATTTTTGATTGATGGTAAACCATCAGGTATGTTAGGTGTTTCGAGTGTAGCAGATGCTTTAAAGAATATTCCGGCAGAAAATGTAGAACGTATCGAGTTGGTGACAAATCCATCGGCGCGTTATGAAGCTTCTGGTTCGGCAGGGATTATTAATATTGTCTTGAAAAAAGGATCGAATGCTGGTTTTAATGGTTCTGTAACTTTGAATGGAGGGATTCCAACCATGATTGGAGGAAATGTGAACTTAAATTATAAAACGAAAAAATACAATATCTACACAACTTTAGGATCTCGTTATGCGGATCGAGAAGGAGAAGGTTCGGCTTTTATGACAAGTTTTAATAAAGGTACTGATGTCGTAAAACAATACAGATCAACGGATCGAGATAACAATAGAATTAGAAGAAATTATAATATTCGTTTAGGTGGTGAATATTATTTAGATGATAAAAACACAGTAGGTTTATCGGCTGGTTATCGTTATAATAATGGAAATAATAACGCATTGGTTGATTATAATTATTTTGATAATGCGATGACTTTCTTGAAAAATGAGTACAATCTTCAAGATGAAAAAGAAATCGAGAATAACTTTGATTTTGATTTAAACTACAAACACGAGTTTGATAAAAAAGGACACGAGTTTGTTTTCACAGGTCGATTCTCAAGTCAAAAAGAAGATGAAGATGGTTTGGTTAAAGGATTAACAAAAAGATTTGACAATACAACAAATTCGTATGTTGATGAGTTTTCAAATCGTATTACAGATAATTTAGAAGATCAGAAAAATGTTGTCATAACAGCAGATTATGTACGTCCAATTGGAGAAAAAGGGAAGTTCGAATTGGGAGCTCGTGCAGATTTTAGTGATACAAAAACAAATAATAGAACTTATTTCTTAGAAGATAATGGCAATTATGTGGAAGACGATAGGTTTTTTGCAAATATAGATAACCAACAAAATGTATTAGCCGCTTATACACAATACGGAAATGCGATTGGAGAAAAGTTCCAATATTTTGCAGGTTTACGCGTGGAAAGTTCTGATATGAAAATTAAGAATTATACGACAGGAGAAAACATCTCTAAAAAATACACAGATTTATTTCCAACGTTAACGTTAAACTATAAGTTTACGGATAAAAACGAGATGCAATTAAGTTATTCTCGTCGTGTTCGTCGTCCAATGGGATTCATGTTAATGCCTTTCTTCTCTGCTACAGACGATAGAAATGTAAGAAACGGAAATCCAGATCTTAATCCTACCTATACAAACTCTTTAGAGTTATCTTATATTGCTTCTGTGGGTAAATTAATGGTTACACCAAGTTTATTTTACCAAAGAACAACAGATATGATTAACCAGTTTCAACGTAAAAATATCAACGATAGCGGAGAAGATGTATTCATTACAAAGCCTATAAATGCAGGTGAAGAAGATCGTTATGGATTAGATTTAACAGCAACTTATAAACCTGCAAGATGGTGGAATTTGATGTTGAATGTGAATTTATTTGGATACAAAAGAACAGGATATTACGAAGAAACGAATGAAATAAAAGATCCTGAAACAGGAATTGTTTCTACTCAAGTAGACGCACAAGATTTTTCTGGTGACGGATTTAGTTCTCGAGGACGCTTATCATCTAACTTTACTTTACCAGCAGATTTCAAAATTCAAGTTGCTGGAAATTACATGGGAAGTATGAAAACCGCGCAACAAAAAATTGAAGATAACTTGTCAATGGATTTTTCTTTATCAAAAGATTTATTTAATAAACAAGCTACTTTATCTTTAAATGTACGTGACGTTTTTAATTCAAGAAAACGTGAAATGACACAATACGGATCGGATTATATTAATTATCAAAGTATGCGTTGGATGAAACGTTCGATTAATTTATCGTTTACTTATCGTTTCAAGAACACAAATGAAAAAGATAGAAATAGACAACGTCCTGAAGCAGAAGAGATGGGAGAAGAAATGCAAATGTAGGCAGCTTCTTAGGTTGTTATAGATCATAAAAAAAGGTTCGCATTTGCGAACCTTTTTTTATAAAATCAAGCGAAAATTAAGATTTGTTTTTCAACAAATCACGAATTTCAGCCAATAATTCTTCTTGTGTTGGACCAGCAGGTGCTTCTTCTGCAGGCGCTTCTTCTCTTTTTAATTTATTGATTCCTTTAATCATTACAAATAAAGCGAAAGCAACAATTATGAACGATATTGAAGCTGATATGAACATACCGTATTTAATTGCAGTACCCGGAATTACTAATTCAGCTAAATTGTTTAATTGTAATTTTTCTAATGTTGGAGTTAAGATTGCTGGAGTAATAATGTCTTCTACCAAAGAAGTTACAATTTTACCAAAAGCACCACCGATCACTACACCGACAGCTAAATCTACTACGTTGCCTTTTACAGCAAACTCTTTAAATTCTTTAAAAAATCCCATAAGTTTAAATTTATTTCAAAAGTTTATAATATTTAATTTGGTTGATTGGTATCTAATCTATTTTTAGAAGAGATGAATAAGTAAAGACCGATTAACATAAATGGAATACTTAAAATTTGACCATTGTTTAGTCCAATGTTTATAGCTTCGGCAACAGCTTCTTCGCCTTGGTTTTCTTTGAAAAACTCAACAACAAATCGGACTAAAAATAATAAAAATAAGAACACACCTAACATAGCGCCAAGATATTTTCTTTTATCTGTTTTATGATACATATAAAGCATGATAAAGCCTAATATAAAATAGCCAATTGCTTCATAAATTTGAGCTGGATGACGAGGAATAATTTCTCCATATCCTAAACTTTGTTGATGAAACTTTACTGCCCATGGTAAATCGGATGCTTTTCCAACGATTTCAGAATTATAAAAGTTTCCAATTCGAACAGCAGCTCCGCCAAATGGAACAACAACTGCCATTCTATCTAACAACCATAAGACATTACGATGCAAATATTTTCGACTAAATAAATACGAAGTTAAGATTACTCCCAATGCAGCACCATGACTTGCTAATCCGCTAAATCCTACAAATTCGTAATTTTGTAATAAACCAAAAAAAGCACTTTCTCCTGGAGCGTGTTGTACAGGTAAAAAGACCTCGATAGGTTTTTCTATAAAAGCAGAAGGATCATAAAATAAATATTCTCCCAATCTTGCTCCCGCAATTGCTCCGATAAAAGTATATAAGAATAAAGGATCAAGTAATTCTTTTTTCTGATTTTCTTTTTTGAAAATGTTTGACATCAAATACCAACCTACAACAAAGGCTACTATCCAGCACAAGCTGTAAATATGTACTTTGAATCCACCTACTTCAAATAAATAAGGTGTTGGATCCCAATTGATAAACGAAATTAAGTTAAGCATTAATTTTTCTTTTTAGGTACAGGGTCATATCCATGTCCTCCCCAAGGGTGACAACGACCAATTCTTTTAGTTCCGAGCCACAAACCTTTCAATAAGCCATGTTCTTTTAATGCTTCAATCATATACGATGAGCAAGTTGGTTGATACCTACAATTACTTCCCATCCACGGAGAAATTGCTAATTGATAAAATCGAACCAATAAAATAAATGGTTTTACCAAAAAATTGTTCATCTCGCAAAGTTAATCAATAACAGAAATAAAAAAGAATCAATCCAAAAGATTTATACTTTGCAGATTGATTCTTAAAAACAATAATCGTATTATAAAAACTATTTTTTAATATAGCTTGCAGGATCTAAAGCTTTGTACGACCAGTTTTGTAAAAACTCCAAAACCACTTTCGGATCATGACCTTTTGCTTCTTTGCTTTCTAAATAAGCAGAGTTTTGCGTATGAATCAAGTTTCCTTTCTCATCTAAGATTACAAAAACAGGAAAACCAAAACGCTCTGGATGTTTCAAAGCAGCTAATGTTTCTTCATTTTTATTATTTTTCGAATAATTCACATGAACGACTTCGTAATTATTCGCGATATAATTTTTTACTTCTTCATTTTCTTTTGTCAACTTATCAAACATAATACACCAAGCACACCAATTTCCACCAACTTGTAACAAAATATGTTTCTTTTCAGCAGAAGCCTTCTGTACAGCATTCGCAATATCTACTTTAGGATTTGCTTCTTCATTATAAATTTTTGGCTTTTCTGTTTGTTGACCAAATACAAAGCTCAACGATAGCATCATTAAGCTAAAAAACATGGTTAATTTTTTCATTTCAAATTCTAAATATTAATTCGAATTTACAATAAAAAATTATGCCGAAATATTTTTTCTACGAATTAATGATATTGTAGCATGAATTTAGTTTTTCTTGAACCGAATTTATTTCACCATTTTTTTCATTTCGTTTAATTTGATTAATCAAATTGATAGAGAATTTAGATTCAAATTCTAATCGATCTAATTCGATCTCATAAAAATTAATTTGATGATGAATTTGCTTAAAATAGTAATTTACCAACTCCGTGTACATTAATTTAAGCTCTTGATTCACTTTTATAAATTCTACGAACTCTTGCAATTCAATCAAAAAATCAACCATTTGTTTGTTGATTTCAGTTTGCTTATCATTTAGTTCAATTTTCTTTAAATAATCAGTTGATAAAGCAATTTTATCACCCAAAAGTTGGTGCTTTCTTGTTAAAATCAAAGCACATTCTAACGGTTTCTTCATCATGTTTAATTTTTATTCTATGACAAAGAAAATAGATTCAAAAGCCAAAATATGTCGCTTAAAAAATCATTCAATTTGGCAAAACATTCGTTAACTTTGAAGTCTAAATAGGATTTTATGAATACGCCTTTAGCCGAAAGAATGCGTCCCAAAACGCTCGAGGAATACATTAATCAGAAACATTTGGTAGGAAATAATGGTCCAATTAAAATGATGTTGCAACATGATATGATTGCTTCGATGATTTTTTGGGGACCTCCAGGAACTGGAAAAACAACACTTGCTCAATTAATTTCTGAATTAACAGATCGTCCTTTTTATACATTAAGTGCGATAAATTCTGGCGTGAAAGAAGTGCGCGAAGTAATCGAAAAGGCGAAGAGTCAAAATTTATTCTCAGGAACAAAAAATCCAATTCTATTTATTGATGAAATTCATCGTTTTAATAAATCGCAACAAGATAGTTTATTAGGTGCTGTCGAAACGGGATTGGTGACATTGATTGGGGCTACGACTGAAAACCCAAGTTTCGAAGTGGTACCTGCTTTACTTTCTCGAGCACAAGTTTATGTTTTGAAACATCTGGAAAAAGAAGATTTGGTTGATTTAATTGAACGAGCTATAAAAAAAGATAGTGTTTTATCTCAATTAGATATAGAATTAATTGAAACAAATGCGTTGTTACGTTATTCGAGAGGAGATGCAAGAAAATTATTGAATGGGTTAGAATTGGTAATCAATAGTTTTTCTTCAACTGAGAAAATCATCATTAACGATGAAATTGTTCACGAACGTATTCAGCAAAATCTGGCTCGTTACGATAAAACAGGTGAGCAACATTATGATATTATTTCGGCTTTTATAAAATCAATTCGAGGTTCTGATCCAAATGGAGCGGTTTATTGGTTAGCAAGAATGATAGAAGGTGGAGAAGATTTAAAATTTATTGCACGAAGAATGTTGATTTCTGCTTCGGAAGATGTAGGAAATGCAAATCCAACTGCGATGATTTTAGCAAATAACACATTTCAGGCTGTATCGGTAATTGGTTACCCTGAATCTCGTATTTTATTGAGTCAATGTGCAATCTATTTAGCCAATTCACCTAAAAGTAATGCAACGTATTTAGCAATTGGTAAAGCGCAACAAATTGTAAAACAAACGGGCGATTTACCTGTACCTTTACATTTGAGAAATGCACCAACTAAGTTGATGAAAGACTTGGATTATGGAAAAGAATACAAATATTCGCACGATTTTCCAGGTAATTTTGCTGAACAAGAATTTTTACCTGATGAAATTTCTGGAACAACACTTTACGAACCAGGGAATAATAAGAGAGAATATATAGATAAACAATCACTTAATCAGAAGTGGAAAGGAAAGTATGGCTATTAAAAAAATCTCAGTTAATTGTGATTAACTGAGATTTTTAAGATTTAGATTGGTTACAATCTATAGTATTAGGTTGGTTGCACTATATTTTGCAATTACTATGCCAAAGAGTTAATGAAAATTAAATAAAAACTTAATAAGTTGTAAAATAAAGATAATGAAACAAATACAAATTATAAACGGGCCTAATTTAAATTTACTTGGTGTACGTGAACCAGAAATTTACGGCACACAAACATTTGAAGATTTTTTTATTGAAATGAAAAAACAATTTCCTGACGTTTCATTGCATTATTATCAATCAAATCACGAGGGTGATATTATCGATAAATTGCATGAAGTGGGCTTTATCTATGATGGAATTATTTTGAATGCGGGTGCGTACACCCATTATTCTTATGCAATTGCAGATGCAATAAAAGCAATTAAAACAAAAGTAATCGAAGTACATATTTCGGATATTTATACACGTGAAGATTTTAGAAAAAATAGTGTGACGGGTGAAAATTGTGAAAAAATTATTTCTGGAAAAGGATTAGCAGGATACAATGAAGCGGTTAACTGTTTTGTGAAATAATGACTTTAATTTGTATAAAGGCTATTTAATTATGAAAAGATTTATTGTAGGTTTAACCATAGGATTATCAATGATTAGTTGTGATTCTAAATCTGATAAAAATGATGATGGAATGAGAAATCAAGCTTTGTTAGCTTGCGAAACAGAAGCGATAACTTCTGAAATGTCTCCAAAAAAGAAAGAATTAGTTAAAGAGTATTGTAGTTGTGCTACAGATAAAATGTTAGAAGAATTTACCTATGCAGAAATGATGCAAATGAATAATCCATCCAAAGAGTTACAAGATCGATTGATGGAATTTGTAAAACCTTGCGTGCAAGATTTGAAAACGAAATCTGATGAATTAGGAGAATAAATACAAAAGTCGGAACACAGTTCCGACTTTTTTTAATATTCTTTTTTATATTGTTCTTTTTTGAATTCATCTACCAGATGCTCGTTTAAGCTGTCGATGTATCCCAAAATTTCTAATTTACCAATCTTACTCGAAGAAGAACTTGTAAATACTTTGGGTAATTCTTCCCAAGTTTTTAGCAATTCATTTTTATAATGAGTTAAGTTTTTTTGCATTTGTGTACTGGTTAGTTTGTCTAATTTTGTAAACACTATAGCGAAAGGAATTTGTTTGTTTCCAAGCCATTCCATAAACTGTAAATCTATTTTTTGAGGTGAATGACGCGAGTCAATTAATAAAAAAACATTGACTAAGTTTTTACGAAACTCAATGTAATCGTAAATCATTTTATTAAATCCTCCACGAACACCTTTTGGTGCTTTTGCAAAACCATAACCAGGTAAATCAGCTAAATACCAAGTATCATCCATTTCGAATGTATTGATAAGTTGTGTTTTTCCTGGTGTTGCAGATGTTTTAGCTAATGCTTTTTTGTCTGACAACATATTAATTAATGATGATTTACCTACGTTAGATCGTCCAATAAAAGCATATTCTGGCTTGAATGGAGGAGGGCAATCTGTATATTTTTGCGAACTTTTTACGAATTCAGCTTTTTTAATCATATTTATGCTTTAGTAGCTGGATCCAATTGTTTTTCGATCAGCCATTTGTATAAAATTTCGTTAAACATCTCAGGATGTTCCATCATCGGAGCATGTCCACACTTATCAATCCAATAAAGAGAAGCATCAGGCAATTCTTCGTTAAATTCTACCGCAACTTCTGGTGGTGTAACATTGTCTTGTTTCCCCCAAATTAAACAAACAGGAATTTTGATGTCTTTTAAGTCTTCTTTCATGTTAGATTTAATCGCATCTCTGGCAATGTACAACGTTTTGATTGCTTTATTTCTATCGTTTACAGTGTTAAAAACATCATCAACAATTTCCTTTGTAGCAATCATTGGATCATAAAAAACTTCGCGTGTTTTACGTTCTACATATTCGTAGTTACCACGTTTTGGATAGGTTTCACCAAATGATTTCTCGTACAAACCAGAACTTCCTGTCAAACAAAGAGCTTTTACATATTCTGGATGTCTATGACACACCATCAAACCAATATGTCCTCCTAAAGAATTTCCTACTAAAATAGCAGGTTCTTTAACGACTTCTTCAATGAAATTTGCAACATGTTTTGCAATATTCTTGATGTTTGTATTAAGAACAGATAAAGAATATAAAGGTAATTCTGGTGCGAAAACTTTATACCCTCTTTGCGCATAATAATTTGTAAGTGAGCTGAAATTGCTAAGTTCACCCATCAAACCGTGAAGTAAAACAATTGGTTGTCCTTCTCCTTCTTCTATGTAAGAGAACTTATCTTTTTTCTTTAAGCTAAAAAACATTTACTCGATATTAAGTCGACAAATTTAATTAATTATATTTTTTAAATAGTGCTTTATCTAAAAAACTTTAATAACTGTGTTTTGTCTGATCTAAAACAAGGTCTATATAAATGTTAAAATTCAAAATAAATAAGGGTTTTACGTGATAAAAACTCTAACTGTTTGATACTAAATTTCAAATTGTTAATAACTATTTCAATAAAAGTGGTAAAAAATGGTAATAAGTGGTAATATTTTTTTTATTTTTGAAAAAATTCTATCATGAATTCATTAATTGGAACATATGAGTGTAAGGTAGATACAAAGGGTAGACTCCCAATACCAGCGGGTTTGAAGAAACAACTTGCTGATTGTTTGGAGGATGGCTTTGTGTTGAAGAGATCTGTGTTTCAAAATTGTTTAGAGCTTCATCCGATGAAAGAATGGGAAAAAGTGATGAATGATTTGAACAAATTGAATCGATTTGTGAAAAAAAATAATGATTTCATTCGAATTTTTACGGCTGGATTAAAAATTGTCGAAGTTGATGCGAATGGAAGGTTACAAATCTCAAAAGATTTGGTGAAATTTGCAGAAATTAATAAAGAAGTAGTGCTGAATTCTTCTGTAAATATGATCGAAATTTGGGATAAAGACAAATACGAAGAGTCGATCAATGTAGATGATTTGGATTTTGCTACTTTGGCAGAAGAAGTAATGGGAAATTTAAGTGAAGATGAGTGAGTATCATAATCCAGTGTTATTAAAAGATAGTGTCGATGCATTAATTATTAATGAGTCGGGAATATATGTAGATTGTACGTTCGGGGGTGGAGGACACTCGCGTGAAATATTAAATCGTTTGGATCAAAACGGAAAATTGTTTTCGTTTGATCAAGATGTTGATGCAATTCGTAATAAAATTGATGATGATCGATTTGAGTTAGTTGAACAAAACTTTCGATTCTTAAAAAATAATTTAAGATTTCGTGGAGTAAAACAAGTGGATGGTGTTTTAGGTGATTTAGGGGTTTCTTCTCATCAATTTGATACACCAGAACGTGGTTTTTCAACTCGCTTTGATGGAGAGTTGGATATGCGAATGAATCAAAATGCAGCGCTTTCTGCAAAAACAATTATTAATGAATACGAAGAGGAAGAATTGGCGCGTATTTTTTATGATTTTGGAGAATTGCAAGGTTCATATCGTTTAGCGAGAGAAGTTGTCAAAGCAAGAGCGGATAAGCAAATCGAAACGATTGAAGAGTTGAAGCAAGTATTTTCGTTTATTCCTAAAATGAAAGAAAATAAATTTTTTGCTCAAATGTTTCAAGCTTTACGAATCGAAGTGAATGATGAAATGGCTGCGTTAAAAGATATGTTGACACAATGTGGAGAAGTTGTTAAGCCAGGAGGGCGTTTGGTTATTATTTCTTATCATTCCTTAGAAGATCGTTTAACAAAACGATACATGAAAAATGGAATGTTCGAAGGAGAGCCAGAACGTGATATGTATGGAAATTGGTCAGCGCCATTTAAACCATTGCAATCCAAAGTAATTGTTCCAACACAAGAAGAAATAAATGAGAATCCGAGAGCGCGTAGTGCAAAAATGCGTATTGCAGTTCGAAATGAGGATTAATAGATAAGAAATGGCAAAAAAGAAAAAAATATTACCAGAGAAAAAAACGTTTACAGGTTTGTTGAGAGGTGAGTTTTTAATTAAAACAGGCTCAGAACAAAACTGGAAGTTTATGTTGTATTTGGTAGGTTTAGCTTTTTTGAGTATTTCGAGCTCGCATTTAGTGGATCGAAAAGTAGTTCGAATTGCTGAATTGCAAGATAAAGTTGAAGATTTAAAATCTCAATATACAGATAAGCATCGCGATTTGATGCGTATGCAATTAGAAACAGAAATCTTAGAGCGTACAGCAGTGTATGGTTTGAAGATTCCAGATAAACAACCTTATTATATAGTAGATAAAGTGTATGACACAATCGACGAAAAATAAAAACAATATGGTCATCAAAGGATGGGTTTTTGCCGGCGCACTTGCGATCTGGGCCATCTTTATTATTGTTTTTATGTTTCGAATTAATATAATAGAAGGGGTTGAATTAGAGCGGTTTGCAGAAAAAAACAACTTTAGATTAGATACAGTTGCAGCTGAACGTGGAAACTTGTACGCCTCAAATGGTGCTTTAATGGCCACTACAGTTACAAAACATAATATTTATGTCGATTTAACTGTGATCAAAGATGAGTTATTTAAGACAGAAATGCATAATCTTGCCGATTCTTTAGGTAAGATGTTTACAAAATCGCCTTCTTATTTTTACGATAAATTTTCTACAGAACGTAATAAGAAAAATCGCTACATGATGTTAGTGAAGGATTTGGATTATGAAGAATATCAACGAATCAGAAAATTCCCAATCTTTAATAAAGGTCAAAATAGAGGTGGATTTATCCATGAAACAGAATCAAAACGAGAATTAATAGTTCAAGATATCGGCGTTCGTACAATCGGTTACGATGATCGTCGTGGTAAAGTAGGCTTAGAAGGTGCTTATTCTGATTTATTAAGTGGTGTTGAAGGCCGTCGTTGGGAACAATTCATGGGACGTGGAAAATGGAAACCAATGAAAAGTTGGGAACAAGAACCACAATCAGGTTCTTCTGTTTACACGACAATTGATGCCGATTTACAAATGGTTGCATACGATGCGCTATACAAACAACTTTCAGAATTCGAAGCAGAACATGGAAGTATTGTTGTTATGGAAGTGAAAACTGGAAAAGTTCGTGCGATTGTTAATTTATCTCGTAAAAAAGATGGTACATATATAGATGATTATAACTATGCAGTTGGAGAAGCTGCAGAACCAGGATCTACTTTTAAAACAGTTTCGTTGCTTGCCGCAATGGATGATGGTTATATCAATAAAAATTCAACTGTAGAAACGGGTAACGGAAGTTATAAATTTTATGGCCGTACAATTACAGATTCACATGGTTACGGAACATTAACGGTAGATGGTGTGATGAAAAAATCATCGAATATTGGAACAGCTAAAATTATTAATCAATATTACGGAGAAAACCCAAAAGCTTTCTTCGAAAAAATGGATAAATGGCATATGACTTCTCCTCTTGGTGTAGATATTTTGGGAGAAGGAAAACCAATTATGCATACGCCAGATAGTAAATCATGGAGTAATATTACACTGCCAGTTATGGGATACGGCTATGGGTTACAATTAACTCCGATACAAATAGTAACTTTTTATAATGCAGTTGCAAATAATGGTAAAATGTTGAAACCATTATTTATGGATAAAATTACACGTAAAGGTGAACCTGATAAAGTTTTTGAACCAGTTGTTTTGGTTGATCAGTTAACTTCTTTGGAAAATGTAAAACAAATGCAAGAAATGTTGCGTGGTGCAGTTGAACAAGGAACAGGTAAAATTATTAGTAATAGTAATTACGATATCGCTGGAAAAACAGGAACTGCTCGTGTAGATTATTGGAAGAAAGATGGTAGAGGAATGCAATATCGTGCTTCGTTTGCAGGGTATTTTCCGGCAGAAAAACCAAAGTATTCTTGTATTGTTGTCGTACATAAACCAAATACAGCCAAAGGATTTTATGGAGGAAGTGTAACAGCTCCTGTTTTTAAGAAAATTGCCGATTGGGTATATTCAAAAACTCCCATACCTTTGCCACGCGATTTAGTAAAAAAGAACGCGGTGAATGAGTTTAAAAAAGAAGATAAAATTGTAACTAATGAATCTAAAAATATAGTGCCAAATGTTACTGGTCATACAGGATCTAAAGCAATTCCGGTATTAGAAAATTTAGGTTTAGATGTGCAATATTCAGGATTTGGAAAAGTGACAAATCAATCCATTCCTGCAGGGACAAGATTTAAGAAGGGTGAGACAATTTATTTAATGTTGGAAGGATGAGAAATTTAGTTGATCTATTATTTAAAGTTTCCATCTTAGAAACGATTGGTTCAACAAAAGTTGAAGTCAATACTATTCAATTTGATTCAAGAAAAGTATCAAAAGATGATGTTTTTGTTGCTGTAAATGGAGTTTCAGTAGACGGACATCACTATATAAGTAAAGCAATAGATTTAGGTGCTAAGGCAATTGTTTGTGAAATTTTACCAGAAAATATAGTTGATGGTATAACATATGTAAAAGTTGAAAATTCGACAATCGCATTAGGTGTTTTAGCTTCTAATTTTTATGGAAATCCGACAAAGGATTTAAAACTTGTTGGAGTTACAGGAACAAATGGGAAAACAACAACAACGACATTGTTGTACGAATTGTTTACAAAATTAGGGTATGCTTGCGCATTAATTTCGACAATTAAAATTGTAATTGATGGTGAAGTGATTCCATCTACGCATACAACGCCAGATATTTTGACATTAAACAAAATGTTTCGTGAGGCTGTAGATAGAGGTTGCGAATTTGCTTTTATGGAAGTTTCTTCGCACGGAATTCATCAAAATAGAATTGCAGGTTTACATTTCGAAGTTGCTGGATTTACGAATATCACACACGATCATTTGGATTACCATAAAACTTTTGCAAATTATCTTGCAGCTAAAAAGAAATTTTTCGACGATTTACCAAAAACGTCAACAGCAATTTCAAATGCAGATGATAAAAATGGAAAAGTGATGCTTCAGAATACAGTGGCAACAAAAAGATTGTACGCACTAAAAACTGATGCAGATTTCAAAGGAAAAATTATCGAACATCAATTTGATGGAATGCAATTAGAATTCAATGGAAAAGAATTCTGGACATCATTAATTGGTCAATTTAATGCCTATAATTTAGTATTAGTTTTTGGTATAGCCTCAATTTTAGGGCAAGATGAATTAGAAGTCTTAAAAGCATTGAGCACACTTGGAAATGTAGATGGTCGTTTTCAAACATTTCAAACGAAATCAGGTATTATTGTGATTGTAGATTATGCACATACGCCAGATGCTTTAGAAAATGTTTTGGATACAATTGAAGGGATTCGTACCAAAAATGAAAAATTAATAACAGTTGTAGGTTGTGGTGGAGATCGCGATAAAACAAAGCGTCCTGAAATGGCTGATATCGCAAGCGAAAAATCTAATCTTGCCATTTTTACATCAGATAATCCAAGAACAGAAGATCCAGAAGAGATTCTACGTGAAATGGAAGTTGGTGTGAAACCGCAATTTTATAATCGCACTTTGAAAATTACAGATCGTAAAGAAGCTATAAAAACAGCACTTAAAATGGCTGAGCCAAAAGATATTATTTTGATTGCAGGAAAAGGTCACGAGACATATCAAGAAATTAACGGAGTAAGAACACATTTTTCTGATGTTAAAATAGCGTCAGAATTGAGTAAAATATTGAACAAATAAAGAATGTTATACTATTTATTTGATTATTTAGAGAGTATCAATTTCCCTGGAGCACGCATGTTTCAATACACGTCTTTCCGTGCGGGAATGGCAATTTTATTAGCCATGTTCATCAGTTTGTTTTACGGAAAACGAATTATTAGTTATTTACGTAAAGAACAAATGGGTGAAATTGTTCGTGATTTAGGGTTGAAAGGACAAATCGAAAAAGCAGGAACGCCAACTATGGGTGGTTTAATCATCATATTAGCAACGTTAATTCCTACTTTACTTTTTGCAAAATTAGATAATATTTACATCATCATTTTGTTGGTTTCAACAATTTGGTTAGGTGTTATTGGATTTTTAGATGATTACATCAAAGTATTCAAGAAAAACAAAGAAGGTTTACAAGGTAAATTTAAAATTTTAGGACAAGTGGGTCTTGGAATTGTAGTTGGTTTAATGCTTTATTTCAGTCCAACAGTTACTGTAAAACATCAAGAAAACAGAGTGAAAGTCCAAGCAGGAACTGAACAAACGGAATACAATCGAGCAATTAAATTTGGTCCAGAAGAAAAAACATTAGAAACAACGATGCCTTTCGTTAAAGGGAATGAATTTAACTATTCAGATATTTTATTTTGGATGGATGCAGAAGATCGTCCTACATGGGCAGTTGCAGCAATTTTCATTTTTGCGGTAATTTTTATCATTACAGCAGTTTCGAATGGAGCCAATTTAACAGACGGTATCGATGGTTTAGCAGCTGGTAGTTCAGCTGTAATTATGGCGGCGATTGCTATGTTTGTTTTCGTTTCGGGAAATATCATGTTCGCAGATTATCTGAATATTATGTTTATTCCTCGTTCCGAAGAAGTATTAATTTTCTGTGGTGCATTCCTTGGAGGTTTGATCGGATTTATTTGGTACAATACCTATCCGGCGCAAGTATTCATGGGTGATACAGGAAGTTTGACAATTGGAGGTGTTATCGCAGTTTTGGCAATTATCGTTCGAAAAGAATTGTTACTACCGATTTTGTGTGGAATATTTTTCGCAGAAAGTTTGTCAGTGATGTTGCAAGTGTCTTATTTCAAGTACACGAAAAAGAAATTTGGTGAAGGTCGTAGAATCTTTTTGATGTCTCCTTTACATCACCATTTTCAAAAATTAGGATATCACGAAAGTAAAATCGTGGTTCGTGCCATTATCATCGGAATCATTTTAGCGGTAATTAGTATTATTACCTTAAAGATTAGATAAAAATGAAAAGATTAGTCGTTTTAGGAGGAGGAGAAAGTGGCGTAGGAACAGCTATTCTTGCGAAGAAAGAAAACTTTGAGGTTTTTCTTTCAGACATGGGACAAATAAAAGATAAATATAAACAACTTTTGGAGGAGCACGGAATCGCTTATGAAGAAGGACAGCATACAGAAGATTTAATTTTGAATGCAGACGAAATCATGAAAAGTCCAGGTATTCCTAAGAAAGCAGCACTAATTCAGAAATTAGAAGCGAAAGGCGTTTCAATTATTTCTGAAATTGAATTTGCATCTCGTTACACAGATGCAAAAATTATTGCGATTACAGGATCTAATGGAAAAACAACAACAACAAGTTTGATGTTCCATATCCTAAAGCAAGCTGGATTAAATGTAGGATTAGGTGGTAACATCGGAAAAAGTTTTGCAAAATCTGTAGCTGAAGATAACTTCGACTATTATGTGTTAGAAGTGAGTAGTTTTCAGTTAGACGATATTAAAACAGATTTCAAACCGTATGTTGCAATTTTATTAAACATTACACCAGATCATTTAGACCAATACAACTATCAGTTTGATTTGTATGCAAAGGCTAAATTCAGAATAACTGAAAACCAAGATGAAAACGATTATTTTATCTACAATTTGGATGATCCAAAAACAATGGAGATGATAGATCAGATGAATATTCGCGCTCATCGTAAACCGTTCACAATGATGGATGCAACAAATGAAGCATACGCAAATAATGAATTGTTCCGTGTGAGCGATTCGAATGGTGATTTTACAATGTTAGTGAATGATTTAGGATTAATTGGAAAACACAATGTTTCTAATTCATTGGCTGCGGCTGTAGCTGCAAAAATTATTGAAATCAATAATGAGGATCTAAAAAAGAGTTTGTCGGATTTTAAATCTGTTGAACATCGTTTAGAACCTGTTTTGACAATTGGCGGAATTGATTTTGTCAACGATTCTAAAGCAACAAATGTTAATGCAACTTATTATGCGTTAGAAAGTATGACGAAACCAATCGTTTGGATTGTTGGTGGAACTGATAAAGGAAACGACTATAGCGAAGTTTTACCTTTCGTTAAAAAGAAAGTAAAAGCAATCGTTTGTTTGGGTGTAGATAATGCCAAAATTATTGATTTTTTCAGTCCATACATCGATACAATTGTCGAAACGAATAATATGAAAGATTGTGTTGCTCAATCCTATCAATTGGCAACAAAAGGAGAAACGGTTTTATTATCACCAGCTTGTGCAAGTTTCGATTTGTTCAACGGTTACGAAGATCGTGGCGATCAATTTAAAGAAAACGTACGCAAATTATAATAACAAACTAACCAATGTCTACCATCGTACAAAAATATTTTAAAGGCGATAAACCGCTTTGGGCTTTCATTTTATTGTTAGCATTATTTTCGTTCTTACCAGTTTATTCGGCAAGTTCTAACTTGGTGTATACAGTAGGTTCAGGAACTATTTTTGGACATTTAGGTAAACATGCCGTAATTCTTTTAATTGGTTTATTTTTCATTTATGGATTACAGCGTGTGGATTATCGTTGGTTTGGCCTATTTGCTTTAAGTGCAGTTCTTTTACTTTCAGTAGTTTTGATCCTGACGCTCGTACAAGGACAAACAATCGGTGGGGCAAATGCTGCTCGATGGTTGACGATTCCAGGAACAGGGATAGGTATTCAACCATCTATGATAGCTTCACAAGCATTGTTGATTTATATAGCTCGTTATTTGACAAAAAATAGAGACAAAGAATATACATGGAAAAATACCTTAATTCCTTTATTTTTACCAATCCTTGCTATTGTAGGATTAATTTTTCCTTCTAATGGATCAACAGCGTTGATGTTAGCTGGAATGTGTGGGATATTATTGATTATTGGAGGATTTCCATTCAAGTATTTATTTACAATTGCAGGATTAGGGATTCTTTTAGGAGGAGGATTTATTTGGTTGGCTTTTAATAAACCAGATTTAATTGCAAATTCGCGTGTACACACATGGATGTCACGTATAGAGAAATTTAATGATGATTCGGGTTTAGAAAGCTACCAAGTTCTACACGCAAAAGCAGCAATTGCAAGAGGTTTAAATGAAATGGCAGGACCAGGAAAAAGTGTTTTTAAACAGACTTTACCTCAGTCTTCTTCCGATTTTATCTTCGCAATTATTGTAGAAGAGTACGGTGCCATTGGTGCAATTTTATTAATTGGAATTTTTCTTTTGATATTAATTCGAATTTGTATCATCGCATCTAAAATTCATACCATTTTTGGTACGCTACTTGTATTTGCAGTCGGCCTACCAATTATCGTTCAAGCAATGGTGAATATGGCGGTTGCTGTAAATTTAATTCCAGTAACAGGACAACCATTACCAATGATTAGTTATGGTGGAACATCCATTTGGATGACATGTATTTCGTTCGGAATAATTTTGAGTGTTAGTACTCAAATTAAATCGAAAGAAGAATTAGAACAAGATAGAAAAGTATTAAGTGAAGAATACATCGAAGACATCGCCTAAAGTTTTGATAAGTGGCGGAGGAACAGGTGGACATATATATCCAGCTATAGCAATCGCAGATGAAATAAAACGTCGTTTGCCAGATGCTCAAATTCTGTTTGTAGGAGCAGAAGGAAGAATGGAAATGGAAAAAGTACCAAAAGTTGGTTATGCTATAAAAGGCTTACCAATTTCTGGATTTGATAGAAGTAATATGAAAGCGAATTTAAAATTTCCTTTCAAATTGATAAAAAGTTTAAGTCTTGCAAAGAAAATCTATACTGATTTTCAACCAGACTTAGCTATTGGTACAGGAGGTTATGCAAGTGGACCAATGTTGTGGATAGCGGGAAGCAAAAATGTTCCGATTTTATTACAAGAACAAAATTCGTTTCCGGGTGTTACCAACAAAATTTTGAAAAATAAAGCAAAGGCTATTTGTACAGCTTACGAAGGAATTTCACAGTTTCCACAAGAAAAAGTGCATTACACAGGAAATCCAATTCGTGCCGAAATTTTTCAAAACTTACCATCCAAATCAGAAGCAATTTCTGTTTTTGGATTAGATCCAGAAAAACCAACTATTTTATCTGTTGGAGGTTCGCAAGGATCAAGAGCAATGAATAATGCATGGTTAGAAAACCTTGAGGAATTTGTTGCAAGTGGTGTTCAGTTAATTTGGCAAACAGGAAAGTTAGATTATCAAAAAATCAAAAACTTGGTTGGAGATAAATATCCAACCATTCATGTAACCGAATTTATTTACAACATGAAAGATGCGTATGCAGCTTCGGATATGATTGTTTCTCGTGCAGGAGCTATGGCAATTTCGGAATTGTGTATAGTTGGTAAAGCAACAATTTTGCTTCCTTTACCAACAGCGGCAGAAGATCATCAAACTAAAAATGCGCAAGCGTTGGTTGAGAGAGAGGCTGCGATTATGGTAAAAGATGCAGATGCAAAACAAAATTTAGTCAAAGAGGTAATTGCTTTGGCAAACAATGAAAAATTAAAAAATAAATTATCTCAAAACATCAAGCAATTAGGGAAACCGAATGCGACAAAAGAGATTGTAGATATATTATTGAATTTATTATAATGAATATTTTAGATAAAACATATTATTATTTCATCGGTGCAGGAGGAATCGGAATGAGTGCGTTGGAACGTTTCTTCAAATCAATCGGAAAAGAAGTTGCAGGTTATGACAAAACACAAACCGAACTGACAACTGAATTGATTACTGAAGGAATTGATATTCATTTCGAAGATGATATCGAGTTAATTCCAGCAGGAATTAAACCAGAAAATACATTGGTGATTTATACACCAGCGGTACCAAAAGATCATTCTGAACTAAATTATTTTTTAGTGAATGATTTTAAAGTCATGAAACGTTCTGAAGTGTTAGGTGAAATTACCAAACATACCTACAATATTGGCGTTGCGGGAACGCACGGGAAAACAACAACTTCGTCTATTTTAGGGCATATCCTAAAAGTAGCAGAAGTAGAAAGTACAGCATTTTTAGGTGGTATTGCAGAAAATTACGATTCAAATATCATTCTAAATGGCTCTAAATATACGGTTGCTGAAGCCGATGAATTTGACCGTTCTTTTTTACGCCTTTCTCCGAAATTAGCCATTATTACAAGTGATGATCCTGATCATTTGGATATTTATGGAGAGCGTGAAGAAGTAAAAAAATCATTTCAAGAATTTGCAGCAATTGTAGAAGAAAAACTATTTGTTCGCAAAGGTTTAAATTTTGAAAATGCTTTTACTTACGGAGTTGAAGAAGATGCTGATTATAATGCGCATAATGTAAGAATTATTGACGGGCATTATGTTTTTGATGTAACGACTCCTCATGGAGAAATGCAAAACATCGGAATTTTATTGCCAGGTCATCATAATATGGAAAATGCTCTTGCAGCATTAGCTGTAGCAGAATATTTAGGGATTTCTCTTGATAAAATAAAAGACGCTTTAGCAAGCTTTGTGGGAGTGAAAAGACGCTTTAATCGTTTCGAAGCAAATGGAAAAATTTATATCGACGATTATGCACATCATCCAACAGAATTGAATGCTGCAATTCGTTCAGTTCGTGAATTATATCCGGGTAAAAAAGTGTTAGGAGTATTTCAACCTCATTTATTTACACGAACACGTGATTTTGCTGATGAGTTTGGAGCAAGTTTAAGCCAATTAGATAGCCTTATTTTATTAGATATTTATCCGGCAAGAGAGCTTCCAATCGAAGGTGTATCATCAAATTGGTTGTTAGAAAAGGTAGATTTACAAGAAAAAATAGTATCTTCATTAGAAGATAGTTTAGCGAACATCAAAAAACGAGATTTTGATGTGTTATTAACTGTAGGAGCAGGAAATATTGATACAATTGTTAAACCAATAAAAGAATGGTTAAGTGAAGCATAAATTGAAAATCATACAAGTGATTTTTGGAGTTATCTTGCTAATCGGTTTGATTAGTTTTACGGTAATTAAGAATGCTTCGCGTACTGTGGAAAAAATTGATGTGGCATTTGTTCAGCCCGTTGAAAATTATTTTATCAATGACGAATCGATAAAAGATATAATCAACAAAGATGGAAAAGACATTATGAAACAAACCTTGAGAGAGGTAAATGTAAAAGATATCGAACAAAAAATAAATAAGAGTCCCTTTGTAGATTCTGTACAAGTGAGTAAAAACATTAATGGACATTTACGACTTGATATAAAAGCAAATACAGCAGTTGCTCGAGTGAAAACGCTGACAAATGAGTTTTATTTGACAACCAAAGGCGAAAAAATGCCTTTATCTAAATTAAGTTCAGCGGATGTAATTTTGGTTTCTGGTGATGTAAAACCGAATGAGTATGAGGATTTGAGTAAATTTGTTCAAGCTTTGAAAGCAGATGAATTATTAAAAAATCACATCATAGCCATTCAGAAAGTAGGACAACGTTCATTTAATTTAATTGTAAATAGTGGAAACTATTATATAGAATTAGGTACTTTAAATAATTTTGAACAAAAGTTACATAATCTGAAATTGTACTATTATCAATACATCGATTTTATAGGAACAGAAGATTATGAAAAATTGAGCTTGAAATTTGTAAACCAAGTTGTAGCAACCAAACGAATAAAAAATGGAGAACAATAGTAAGATTGCAGTTGGCTTAGACATAGGAACTACAAAAATTGTAGCACTTGTCGGACGAAAAAATGAAAACGGAAAAATTGAAATTCTTGGACACGGACAAGCAAAAAGTTTGGGTGTACACAGAGGAGTCGTGAATAATATTACGCAAACTATCAATTCGATAAAAGAAGCAATTGATAAGGCAGAAAGGTCTTCAGGTGTCAAGATTACTGATGTAACCGTTGGTATTGCAGGACAACATATTCGTAGTTTACAACATAGCGATTACATTACACGTACCAATTCAGAAGATGTGATAGATGATAATGATTTAAAATTATTAACAAATCAGGTCTATAAATTGGTGATGTTACCAGGAGAAGAAATTATCCATGTTCTTCCGCAAGAATTTAAGGTTGATAACGAAGGAGAAATTCGAGAACCAATCGGTATGTACGGAAGTCGTTTAGAAGCCAATTTCCATGTGGTTGTAGGACAAGTTTCTTCTATCCGAAATATTGCACGTTGTGTAAAAGCCGCAGGTTTACGCTTGGCAAGTATCACTTTAGAGCCTATTGCATCTTCAAGTGCAGCACTTAGCGAAGAGGAAAAAGAAGCAGGTGTAGCATTGATTGACATAGGTGGTGGTACAACAGATATTGCAATTTTTAAAGATAGTATCATTCGTCACACATCGGTTATTCCATTCGGTGGAAATGTGATTACAGAAGACATTAAAGTTGGATGCTCTATTATCGGTAAACAAGCCGAAGCTTTAAAAGAAAAATTTGGCTCTGCTTGGCCAGGTGAAAATAAAGAAACAGAAATTGTCTCGATTCCTGGATTAAAAGGCCGCGAAGCAAAAGAAATATCATTAAAAAGATTGTCACAAATTATCCATGCACGCGTGCAGGAAATTTTAGAACAAGTTTATTTAGAATTGAAAAACTACGGTTGCGAAGATCAAAACAAAAAATTGATTGCAGGAATCGTTTTAACAGGTGGGGGGTCAAAATTAAAACACATTCGTCAATTAACAGAATATGTTACAGGTATGGATGTGAGAATTGGATACTCCAACGAGCATATTGTAGGTGCTAAAGCAGAAGAAATCAGCGGTCCTGAATATGCAACATCTGTTGGATTATTGATGAAAGGGTTAGAAGAGTTAGCGGCAAATTATCAGCACGAAATTTATGAAAAACCAGTAATTGATAACCTAAACAATCAAGAAGAACTAGAAATAGGTGGATATTCCTCACAATCAAAATCAACAAACGTTGCTACTGATGTTGAAAATGTAAAAATACCAAAAAGGGAAGAAGTTGTTGATGAATTCTTGGATCAAGAAATTGGAGATAAGAAAGAAACTAAATCTAAACCAGAAAAGAAGAATTTCTTTTCGAAATGGACGGATAAATTTATCCAAATGATTAACGAAACCGAATAATAAGAATAAATTACGAACCAATTTAATAAGAAGAATATGAGTGATATGTTATCAGGAGATATTGTGTTCAATTTACCAAAGAGCCGATCTCAAGCTATCAAAGTAATCGGAGTAGGTGGTGGAGGTAGTAATGCCGTAAACTACATGTTTGAACAAGGAATCGCGGGAGTAGAGTTTGTGATCTGTAACACAGATTCTCAGGCTTTAGCTAACAGTCCAGTTCCAACAAGAATTCAATTAGGACAAGCAATAACTGAAGGTTTAGGCGCTGGTGCAAATCCTGAGGTAGGAGAGCAATCTGCTATCGAGAGTATGGATGATGTGAAAGCTGTCTTAGACGAAGGAACTAAAATGGTTTTTATTACTGCTGGAATGGGTGGTGGTACAGGAACCGGAGCAGCGCCAGTAATTGCTGGTATTGCAAAAGAAATGGATATCTTGACTGTAGGTATTGTAACAGCGCCATTCTTTTTCGAAGGAAGAATGAGGTTGGAACAAGCTGAAAAAGGTATCGAAAAATTAAGACAAAACGTAGATTCATTAATTGTAATCAATAATGATAAATTACGTGAGTTATACGGAAACTTAGGTTTTAAAAATGGATTCTCTAAAGCTGATGAAGTTTTAACAACAGCGGCAAAAGGGATTGCAGAAGTTATTACACAACACTATGCAATGAACATTGATTTACGTGATGCGCGAACAGTTCTTAAAAACTCTGGTACAGCAATCATGGGATCTGCACAAGGTTCAGGTGAAAACAAAGCAAAAGACGCAATTTCTTCTGCTTTAGACTCTCCATTGTTGAATAATAACAAAATTACAGGAGCACGAAATGTATTGTTATTAATTTTATCTGGTAATAATGAAATTACAATGGATGAAATTGGAGTAATCAATGATTACATTCAACAAGAAGCAGGTAATAGCGCAAATATCATCATGGGTATTGGCGAAGATTTAGATTTAGGCGATTCTATCTCTGTAACTGTTGTTGCAACTGGTTTTCCTACAGAAGATCAGGCATATACAGGAAAAGAAGAACAAAAAATTATTCACACTTTAGAGGAAGAACAACCGATCAATAAGACGTTATCTGTAGAACAACCTTTTGTAAATCGAGTAAAACCGATGACGTTAGACTTTGGTCGTTCTAATGCTTCTCAACAATCGCTACAACAAAATAAAAAGCCAGAAACGCCTCAAAACAACTATCGTAATGTAGATGTTAATCAAAGTTTTCAACAACAAACTTATCACAATACTCCAGCTGAATCTTTTGAAGAAAATAACTCTCCAAAACGATATGTTTTAGATGATGTTGAGGACGAGCCAGTACAAGAAAAACGTTCTTACGACGACTTTGAACCACGTTTGAAATCTGATTTTAATCGTACGCAAGAGCCATCGAATAACGCAAATAATAATCAAACATATAATTCATATTCAAATCCTGTAGCTTCAGAACAATCTAATTATCCTCAAAATAATTATGCTGGATACCAAGCTCCTCAAAATAATGGATATGGAAATGTAGAACCGATTCAATCAAATGTATCGCAGTCAACAGCTTCGCAAATAGAACATGTTCAAGTTGCTGTAGATCCATTTAATCAACCAATCGAACAGTCTAATGACCCTGAATTGAATAGTATGATTGAAGAGAGAAGAAATCGTTTGAAACAATTTAATTTTAAATTTAATAACACGATGACAAACTCTCAGGTAGATGAATATGAGGCCATTCCTGCTTACAAACGTCAAGGATTGAATTTATCTGATCGTAATGATAAACAATCATCTGATTTTTCGGTAGGTACAAACCGTAACAACGAAACTCAAATTCGTCCAAACAATTTTCTACACGACAACGTAGATTAATAAAGGATCACTCGTAAAAAAAATTCTTATTATAGAAAAGGTTCATTGCTTTTGCGATGAGCCTTTTTTTGTCTTAAATTTGTAGTCTAAAAGCAAAACAAATGAATTTAGAAACTCAAATAATGGCACAGTTAAAAGAAGCGATGAAAGCTAAAAATACTGTTGCTTTAGAAGCTTTAAGAGCTGTAAAATCTGAATTATTATTAGCTAAAACATCTGGAGTTAATGGTGATTTATCAGAAGATCAAGAAATTGCTTTATTACAAAAACTTGTAAAACAACGTAAAGAAGCTGCTGAACAATTTGAAGCAAATGGACGTGTAGAATTAGCGGAAAAAGAATTGGCACAAGCAGATGTTATTCAACAATTTTTACCCGCCCAATTAACAGACGAAGAGTTAACAGCTGTAATTCAAGAAATAGTGACTAAAGTTGGCGCTACTTCACCTAAAGATATGGGAAAAGTAATGGGAGCTGCATCATCTCAATTAGCTGGTAAAGCAGAAGGAAAGTTAATTTCAGCTAAAGTAAAAGATATTTTAGCAAGTTTATAATTGATTTTTAAATCTTTAAAAATTAAGAAAAGGTAAAGTTTGATAGACTTTACCTTTTTTGTTTCTCAATTTGATAAATATTACTAAATATTACAAATGTGTTATATCTTGAATAATAATATTTTATCCGATTTAAATGATTAATTGCCAAAAAAATTAGGATTCATACTTTATTTTAACATTAAATTAACAGTCCGCTGTAAGCATCTAAATTAGCAAAGCACAAGAGATTTTAGAATTAAAAATCAATGCATTAAAATAATTCTAAATAAAAAGGTGTTTATACCCTTAAATTTGCAAAGTAAATCAGAAAAATCTAAAGGATGACGAAAAGCATTACAGCGTTTATAGCAATGTTAATGATTTTTCCAATAGCAAATGCTGATGGTAAAATTTTTAAGGAATCGGGTATTAATGAGGCAATTATTGTACCAGCTTCTGAGAAAAGATTTAGTAATGATTTTGATAATGATACTATCAAACAAGATACATTATCAATTGAAGATGAAAAGTTGGTCGGAGAACTTATCGAGAGTAGTGCTCGAAAAATCTCGACAGGAGTTGTTTCTTGGTATGGAGACAAATTCCACGGACGCAAGACAGCTAGTGGTGAAAAGTATGACAAACACGAACTTACAGCTGCCCATAAGTCTTTACCATTTGGTACGAAAGTAAAAGTTACGAATATCAGAAATGGTAAATCTGTGGTTGTAGAAATCAACGACAGAGGTCCATACGCTAAATCTAGAGTTTTAGACTTAAGTCAAGCTGCATTCAGCGAAATCGGTCACACCAATACAGGAGTGATGAAAGTTGAATATGAAATTATCAAAAGCGAAGACTAAAAAAAGGCTAAGATGTTCAGAAAAAATAAAAAGGTTTGAGAAATATTTCTCAAACCTTTTTTATTATGTTCATATGTAAAAAAATGCTACTGAAGATTTTAACTTAAATATATATAAAATATACTTTTTTATACTTCTAATTTTAATAGCTTTACATCTTAATTTACTTTACGATTGGATCAGGACATATCAACTTTTATACGAGATAAAAAATTAGAAGAAGCTTTTAAATTAATTGTGAAAGAATATCACCAGAAGGTTTATTGGCAGATACGTCGCATGGTTTTGATTCATGAAGATGCGGACGATGTGTCGCAGAATGTATTTATAAAGGTTTATCAAAACTTGGATTCTTTTAAAAATGAGTCAAAATTTTCGACATGGATTTTTAGAATTGCGTATAATGAAACCATAAATTTTATTCATAAAAATGCAAAAGAAAGAAATGTTTCGTACGATGATTATTCGATGAATGTCGCCAATAATTTGTCTTCTGATGTATATTTTACAGGTGATGAAATTCAACAAAAGTTACAAGAAGCAATTGCAAGTTTGCCAGAAAAACAACGTACAGTTTTTTTGATGAAATATTACGAAGAATTGAAGTATGAACAAATTTCTGAAATCTTAGGAACATCGGTAGGAGCACTCAAAGCATCCTATTACCATGCAGTGACAAAGATTAAAGAATTTTTAGAACTTGAAGATTAAACCTTTTTTTAATTTTATTGTCTAAGTGGTGATATGAAGAATGATTTAAAAAATAATTTTAAAGTTCCTGATCATTATTTCGATGATTTGCAGAATGAACTATATCTGAATTCTTTCAAACAAAAAGAAAATTTAACTGTACCGAATCAATATTTTAATGATTTGGAAGAGAATATAATTGCTAAAACAATCAATAAAAAAGAAACAAAAGTTATCCATTTTACTAAGTGGTGGGCAGTTGCTTGTTTAATTTTTATTGCTTTAATTGCTCTTCCTTTTATGATTAATTCTTCTCAAAAATCACAAGAAGTTGTTGATACAAAAACGGAGATTCAGGTTTATGAAAAAATTTATGATTCGTATATAGTAAGTGATCAAAATAAAAAATCGTCTAATGAAACATTAGACGATTCTGATTTTGTTTTGTATAATTATTAAGAAATTTTTAAATAATTTCTGCGCTCAAACCTCGGTTCAATAACTCTGTGCATCGAGGTTTTAAATCTTCTAATTCACCAGTCAATACTTCGCATTTACCTTTGTAATGAATTAAAATCGAACATTGTTCTGCTTGTTCTGGTGTATGTTCACAAACATCAATTAACGATTCGATTACCCAATCAAATGTATTCACATCATCATTGTAAACGATAATTTGATACTTGTGCGATTCTTGCTCCAATACATCAACAGCCGAATCTTTTTCCGTTTCCCATAGAGGTTGCGTTGCGTATTTTATCATATCATTTTATTTTTTGAAATGCAGTGCAATCCACTCATTTCGTTGTTTTTTAGACACAAATTTTAAACCATTTTCGGTACAGAAAGCCAAGATGTCATCAAAATCTTGTTCCATTAAACCACTTAAGAATAAATCACCATTTTCGTTCAATACATTAATATAAGAAGGAATTTGGCTGATTAAAATATTTTTGTTGATATTGGCTAAAATAACGTCAAATTGTTTGCTTCCCAACAATGAATTATCTCCCATTTTGGCATCCAAACTTACACCATTTCGTTTTCCATTTTCGATAGAGTTTTCAACAGCCCATTCATCAATATCAATGCATTCTGCATAGTTTGCACCACGCTTCATTCCTAAAATTGCAAGAATAGAAGTTCCACAGCCCATGTCCAAAATATCTTTTCCTGTAAATTCAGTTTCCAAGATATATTCTACCATCAAATGTGTTGTAGAATGGTGCCCTGTTCCAAACGACATTTTTGGTTGAATGATAATTTCGTACGGAATATTTTCTACTGTTTCGTGGAATTCGGCACGAATTAAACATTGATCATTTACTAAAATTGGTGTGAAATTTTCTTCCCACGTTGCATTCCAATTTTGTTGTTCGATTTCTTGACGCGTATAGGAAAAATCAATGTTCTCTATAGAATCGATTACTTCTTTTACATCATCAATATTTTCTTCTGTTTTTGGCATGTAAGCATCAAAACCTTCCTCGTTTTCAACAAAACTTTCAAAAGGTAATTCAGAAATCATTGCAATAATAATTTCATTAAAAGGCTCTACTACCGCAACTTTAAATTTATATTCGATATAATTTGTCATAAAAAATATGGAAAACATCAAATTATTTTCCGATGCAAATTTACGATTTTTAAAATTAACTTGTCAATGAGATTATTTCGTAATTGAAAAGTTCTTTAGACCAACCATAATTTCCCGTTTTCCAGGAGGTCCTGGACGTTTTTGCACGATATAACCCAAATCTTTTAACCCTCTTTTAATACTCCCTTTTGCAGCATAAGTAGTGAAAATAGCAGAGTTTTTAGTGACAGAATCTACGATTTCTAATAATTCTTTTTCCCATAATTCGGGTTGAACACGCGAACCAAAAGCATCGAAATAAACTAAATCGACGTTTTTTTCTTGAATATTTTTGAGATTGAAAAAATCTTCTTCCACTTTTTTGAATTCAAAATAAGGTGAAATCTTGTGCCATTTTTCCCAATTAGAATCAAATAATAGCTGATAATATTCTAAAAACTCTGTTTTACGATCTTCTAATTCAGGATAAAGTTTAAACACATTTTCAAAATAATTAACCAACTCAAATTCCTCCTTAGAAACCGGAAACTTTTCGATTCCAACATATTGCACAGAAATTTTATTTTTCTCTGCTTCTATTAAAGTGATAAACGAATTTAATCCCGTTCCTAATCCAATTTCTAAAATTTTAATAAAATCTTTTGTTTCTTTAAAATGATGTAATCCATTTTGAATAAATACATGAAAAGCCTCTTGTACAGCGCCATGTTTGGAATGATAAGATTCATCCCAATCTTCAATATAGATGGTTTTTGAACCGTCTTCAGTTTCTTGAATAATTCTTTTCATCGTCTAAAGTTATGATATTTATTATGAAAAAGTGCAAATAAAATGTACCTTTGATAAGCACAAACAAAATATATCGTAAAATGATTATAGAAAAAATTGCTGAATCTAAATTCAATGATTCAGTTTTCGACTCTACTGTTTTTGGTAAAGAGTTTACAGACCATATGTTAATCGCGCACTACAAAGATGGTAAGTGGGATGAGCCTAAAATTGTACCTTATGGTCCAATTTCGATGACTCCAGCAGCGATGTCTTTCCATTATGGACAAACAATTTTTGAAGGAATGAAAGCTTACAAGAATGATGAAGAAGAAGTGTTTATCTTCCGTCCTGAGAAAAATTTTGAGCGTTTTAATCTTTCTGCTGCTCGTCTTAATATGCCTCAAATTCCAAAAGAAATTTTTATTGATGGTTTAAAAACTATTATTGATTTAGATCGTCAATGGGTACCAAAAGATTACGGAACGTCTTTATACATTCGTCCTGTAATGTTTGCGACAGAAGAAGCGGTTTCTGCAAGAGCATCTAATGAATTCATCTTTGCTATTTTATTGGCTTATGCTCCTAATTATTACGACAAACCTTTATCAGTTAAAATTGCTGATTACTACAGCCGTTCTGCCCAAGGAGGTGTTGGTTTTGCAAAATGTGGTGGAAATTATGCGGGATCTTTCTTCCCAACTTCAGAAGCACAAAAAGATGGATATGATCAGGTAATTTGGACAGATTCTATCGAGCATAAATACATCGAAGAAGCAGGAACAATGAACGTAATGGTACGCATCGGAAACAAAATTTTAACTGCGCCAACTTCAGAGCGTATTTTGAATGGTGTAACACGTGATTCTGTTTTGACGTTAGCTAAAGATAATGGATATGAAGTTGAAGTACGCCCTGTCGAAGTACAAGAGTTATATGATGCATACAAATCTGGAGAATTAAAAGAAGTTTTTGGTTGTGGAACTGCTGTTGTTATTACGCAGTATGATGCAGTAGGATTTGGAGAAGAGCGTGCGCAATTACCTACTTTAGCGGAAGAAGATTCTTTTGCTTTACAATTGAAAAAGAAATTAAAAGATATTCAATACGGATTAGCGAATGATCCTTACGGATGGAGAATTAAAATAGAAAAACAAGCTTAATTTATTTTTAAGTAATTTTTTTTAAAAAATTTAAGCTGACAATTTGATTGTCAGCTTTTTTTGGCACGATATTTAATATTATGTTATACAAAGTACTATATTTGTAAAATGAATGGACTACAAAAATTTTTAATCATCTGTTCGGGGAGTAGCTTTGAACTCTTGAAAAAAACACCTACTGATATAAACAAACATATAGGTATCGGGGGTGTCATCTTATTTACGGGGATTTTGGCTGCTTTGTCAGCGGGTTATGCCTTAAATACAGTTTTTGATAATATATATGCAGCAACTGGATTTGGATTGTTGTGGGGATTGATGATTTTTAATCTCGACCGTTATATTGTAACCTCGATGAAGAAATCAGGGAGCCTTTTCCGTCAGTTTTTTATTGCTTTACCACGTATTTTGGTTGCCATTTTATTAGGTATTGTCATTTCGAAACCGTTAGAATTAAAAATCTTCGAGAAAGAAATTAACAAGCAATTAAATATCATTGTTAATCGAAATAAAGCAGAATTACAAAAAGGAATTGATGCACGTTATGCAGAATTAGGAACTCCTTTTTTGAATGAAAGAAAAGAAATTTATACTCAAATTGATCAATTAAGAGCTGAATATAATACAGCTTCTACAGAATTGGAAAAAGAGGTGGTTGGAACACAAACAGAAACAACAACAGGTCGTGAAGGTTATGGGCCAAATGCCAAACGAAAGGCAGAATTGAAAAAACAAAAAGCTGCCGAAATCGAAACCTATATTCAACAATCTTCGCCTCGTTTAGCAGAGATTAACAAAGAATTAGATCGATTGAATGTTGCAAAAGAGAAAGAAATTGATGCGGCTAAACCAACGGAAGAAAATTACAACGGATTTGCAGCTCGTATGCAGGCTTTAGATGAATTATCTACAACAAACGCTATTTTAGGAACTGCCGCTGTTTTTATAGCTCTTGTTTTTATTTCATTAGAAACAGCTCCTGTTTTAGTGAAATTAATCGCACCAAAAGGTCCATATGACTTTTTATTAGAAAAACACGAATACAGTTTTAAGATTTTTAGTCAAGAATCCATTCAGATTATGGACATCAAATCTGAAAAACGGGTAAAACATGAATTAGAAAAAGTATAAAAATTAAAAAAGTAACTTCTATTTGAAGTTACTTTTTTAATTTTGCATCAGATATGGAAACTTATAAAATAGAAATTTACGGAGAAGACGAAAACCAAATTCAACGAATGGAAGAGGTGATTGCTCCTATAAAAGATATACAAGATTATTTTTGGAAATTACTTTGGATTGATGGTGAAAGTGAAACAGACGAATATTCTGTTTTCGAATTGCAAGAAGTGATTGATCAACAAGACGGAATTTTTGTCGAATATGACCAATTAGAAAGCTTGTGTTACAAAATGGAACATGTAACGGAAGCCTTGATTATTGGTGATCGAAAAGAAAATAATTTACATGTAAATATTGAGGACGAAAATTTATACGACAACGAAGTTGTATTTGAATTTGTTAAAGATTCGCATTGGCAAATTTTGACTTCTGATATCAATGTGGTTGATACATTCAAGGTATTCTTTCCAAATAGTAAAGTTATAGATTAAAAATAAAGCCACTTTTTTGAGTGGCTTTCTTATTTATTTTTGATTAAATTTCTGAAAAATAGTTAAGGTTTCTTTCGCTTCTTTTACATCGTGTACACGTAAAATTTTTGCACCTTTTTGTAATGCAACCATATTGAGAACAGAAGTTCCGTTTAATGCTTCTTGTGGCGTTGTTTCAAATAAATTATAAATCATCGATTTTCTTGAAATACCAACTAATAATGGAAATTCGCCGAATCCCAACGTTTCTATTTTACTGAATAATTCGTAATTATGATCCAATGTTTTAGCAAAACCAAAACCAGGATCTAAAATAATATCATTCACTTTTGCGGCTTTTAATTGAGCAATTTTCTGTGAAAAATATTCATTAACTTCAAGAGTTATATCATTATATTCTGGATTGTTTTGCATTGTTTGCGGTGTTCCTTTCATATGCATCAAAATATAAGGAACTCGAAGTTCTTTAATTGCGTCAAACATATTTTTGTCCAATTCCCAACCCGAAACATCGTTTATAATTGAAGCGCCAGCTTTTACAGTTTCACGTACTACGTTTCCGCGAAAGGTGTCAATAGAAATAATTAAATCAGGATGAAGTTCAATAATTTTTTCAATAACTGGAGCAGTTCTGTCAATTTCCTCTTGTTCCGAAATATTCTCAGCACCAGCTTTTGTTGAATAACCACCAATATCAATCATATCTGCACCTTCGGACAAATGTTTTTCTACTTTTTCTAAAATCAAATCGATCGAATGATGACGCCCACCGTCATAAAAAGAATTAGGCGTTGTATTCAAAATTCCCATAATTTTTGGTTCGCTGAGATCAATCAAACGACCATTACAATTAATTGTCATATCTTAGAAGTTCTTTAAGCAATTTCAATTATTTTTGAAATCGAAACGAAATTATGAAAAATACCGCAATTCAATTTAAAGAAATCATCTCAGTTTGTCGAGATTTATATACGAAGAAATTACAAGATTATGGTCCAGCTTGGCGTGTGCTGCGTTTGCCGTCGTTAACAGATCAAATTTTTATCAAAATAAATCGTATCCGTACGCTACAAGAAGCAACAGAACGTTTGGTAGATGAAGACGAAGAAGGTGAGTATATTGCAATCGTCAATTATTCGATTATGGCATTGATTCAGCTAGAGCTTGGATTTGCAGATCAACCTGATTTAACAGATGAACAAGCAATTGATTTGTACGATAAATATGCGATTATTGCGCACGATTTGATGATGAAAAAAAATCATGATTATGGTGAAGCTTGGCGAGATATGCGTGTAAGTTCGATAACGGATTTAATTTATCAGAAAGTCCTACGCACAAAAAGTATCGAAGATAATAAAGGAAAAACGATTGTTTCTGAAGGTTTAGATGCAAATTATTTGGATATGATTAATTATTCGATTTTCGCAATGATTTTAATTAACGAAAATAAAACGTCATGAAATATCTTGTTCAATTTGCACGAATTATAGTTGGTGTCATTTTTATTATTTCTGGATTTGTAAAAAATGTAGATCCAATCGGATTAAGTTTCAAATTAGAAGAATATTTTTCGCCTACCGTTCTTAATATTCCTTTTTTAGAAAGTTTGAGTTTGCCTTTGGCAACATTTTTCTCAATTTTTGAAATTGTTTTAGGTGTGTTGTTATTGCTTGGTGTTTGGAAAAGATTTACAACGATTTCTTTATTATTGACGATAATTTTCTTCACGTTTTTAACATTTTATTCGGCTTATTTCAATAAAGTAACCGATTGTGGATGTTTTGGTGATGCTTTAAAATTAGAACCTTGGACATCGTTTTATAAAGACGTTGTGTTATTGGTGTTGATTATTATTTTGGTTGTCGGACAACAATATATCAAGCCGTTATTTGTTGAAAAAGCGAATTATGCAATCAATTTTATGACGATTTTAGCTTCTGCAATTATCGCTTATATTGGAATTAATCATTTGCCAATAATTGATTTTAGACCTTATGCAGTTGGAAAAGACTTGATTGAAGGAATGAAATCTCCACAAGAATTGGGATTGAAACCAACAACATATAAAACTATTTACACGATGAAAAATAATGTTGATGGTAAAGTAGTCGAAATTGATGATGCGCAATATATTGCTGATGACAAATGGTACAAACACGGAACACCTTGGGTAATTGAAGCGGATAAAACGCGAACTATTGTCGAGAAAAAAGGGTACGAACCTCCAATTCACGATTTTAGTTTTGATTGTAATGGCATTGATAAAACTTCTGAGATTCTAAATGCGCCGAAAGTGATTGTTTTTGTTGTTCCTTTTGTTGAAAAGGTAAATGAGAAGCAAATTGAAAAATTGAATATTTTAGGAAAAGAAGCTTCTAAATATAAAGGATATAGAGTTGTTACGGTTTCAAATAATCCGATTAAAGGTTTGGAACTTGAAAATTGTTTTATGGATCAAACAACAATGAAAACAATTATTCGCTCTAATCCAGGTGTGATGATTTTAGAAAAAGGAACGGTGAAAGCGAAATACCATGAAAATGATTTTCCTTCGCTTAATCAATTAGAAGATTTATTTTAACAAGTGATTAATTATATTTTAAATAAAATTTTCTACGGATTTTTGACACTTTTCGGAGTTGTTACCGTTGTTTTTTTAATGTTTTCAGTACTTCCTGGGGATCCTGCTCGTATGATGCTTGATCAAAAAGAAGATCCAGAGCAATTGGCTCAAATTCGTAAGAATTTAGGTTTAGATCAACCTTTATGGAAACAATATGCGTTTTATTTGAATGATCTTTCGCCGGTTTCGTTTCACAATATTGATGAAACGAATACAACCTACACATCGTTAAGTTCAGATAAATACAAGTACACCAGATTAGTTGATTTTGGAACAAATGAAATGGTGTTGAAAGCGCCCTATTTGCGAGAATCTTTCCAAAAACAAGGAAAGAATGTCAGTACAATTATTGGAGAAACGCTGCCTAATACAATGGTTTTGGCTATTGCTGCTATTATTATTGCAACTATAATTGGTGTTGCGTTGGGAATTGTTTCTGCTTTAATGAAAGATACGTGGCTTGATCGCATGTTATTGGTCATTACAAGTTTTGGTATGAGTATTCCTTCGTTCTTTTCGGCGATTATAATTGCATACATTTTTGCATTTTTGATGCACGATATTACGGGTCTTAATATGATTGGTAGTTTATATGAGGTAGATGATTTGGGAGAAGGAAAACATTTGATGTTGAAAAATTTAATTCTTCCTGCTATAACATTAGGTTCGCGACCATTAGCAGTTTTTACACAATTAACACGAAATTCGTTGTTAGAAGTTCTCAATCAAGATTATATTCGAACAGCTTTTGCAAAAGGTTTGTCCCGTAAAACAGTGATTACAAAACATGCTTTACGAAATGCATTAAATCCAGTGATTACAGCTATTTCTGGTTGGTTTGCATCGATGTTGGCAGGTTCGGTTTTCGTAGAATTTGTTTTTGGATGGAATGGATTAGGAAAGGAAATTGTAAATGCTTTGAATACATTAGACTTGCCAATTGTTATGGGAGCTGTTTTAGTGATTGCAGTCATGTTCATTGTGATTAATATTTTGGTTGATATTCTTTATGGAATTCTTGATCCACGCGTTCGCATAAAATAAATCAGGTAGAATATCACGAGAAATAATTATCTTGCAGTAAATATTAAAACCAATATAAAATACACTTTTTTATGCGTGATAGAATAGTAGCAGGAAACTGGAAAATGAACTTAAATTATGAAGAAGCAATTCATTTAGCAACAAATCTGAATGCTTGGGTGGCAGACAATCAGCCAATAGCTCAAGTGATTATTGCGCCTTCTTCTATTTATTTACAAACTTTATTAGAAGCTATAGACGAACAATATGTTAAGGTTTCTTCTCAAGATATTTCAGCTCACGATAAAGGAGCTTATACAGGTGATATTTCAGCAGAACAATTGGATAGTATTGGGTTAGACTTTGCTATTATTGGACATTCTGAACGTAGAGAATATCAAGGAGAAACAGATGAGGTTATTGCTGCAAAATTGAAACAAGCATTCAACTATCAAATTAATCCAATCCTTTGTGTTGGCGAAAAGTTAGAAGAACGCGAAGCGGATAAACATTTTGATGTAGTAAAATCACAAATCATGAATGCTTTAACTTCACAAAACCATGATGATCTTTCTCGTTTGATTATTGCATACGAACCAGTATGGGCAATTGGAACAGGTAAAACAGCTACACCAGAGCAGGCACAAGAAATTCATGCATTTATTCGAAAAGTGTTGAATGATGAGTTCGGAGTAGAAGTGGCAAATGATACAAGTATTTTATACGGAGGAAGTGTGAATGCACAGAATGCAAACGAAATTTTTGCTCAACCAGATATTGATGGTGGTCTCGTAGGAGGTGCTTCACTAAAATTTGATGACTTTGTGCAGATAATAGCTGCATGTAAATAATATAAAGAAACTCAATCGAAAGATTGAGTTTCTTGTTTTCCTTCAATTCCTTTATTTATGTAAGGTTCAAATTTACGTTGAACCTATCTTTAAGAAAAATATAACATTTCTTAGGATTAATTAAGATTTTTCGGAACAATCTCTGCAAAATTGTAACACGTACTAACTATTAAAAAAAAGTATCATTTTTAAGCAAAACACATTTATTATGAAAAAATTGACGCAAATATTAGGAGTTGTAGCAATAGGGGTAGTTTCTTTCTCTTTCACAACGAAAAATGAAGTTCCAGTCTCAACTTCATATACAATTAACCAAGATGCACCAAAGGTTGTTATTTTGGATATTGTAGATAATATTGCAGCAGAATCTGGAGCAAATATTGCCACAGAACTTAAGTCTAAAATAGAAACTTTAAATAAAGAAAATGTAAATGTTCTTCTTTGGAAAGATTTAACGAAAGGACTGCAAGAAGAAGAGAAAAGAGCAATTATTGATAGTTTAAAACCTGAATTGATCATGACATTAAGTTTTGATAAATCTGATGATAATACAAACAATGTTGCAGCTGTAGTGTCTAAACAGAATGTTGCTTTTGAAGATACATTCAAAGTAGCAAAAGAATTGGCAGAAAACTTAAATTCAACAACAGTTAAAAATGATGGTGTATATCAAAATGATTCAAATTATATACAAGATAATTTAGCGCCTTCAATCTTTTTAAGTTTAAAAGTGAAAAACGAACCAACTTCAAATACAGAAATTATCGACAAAATTTCTAATTTTATTGAAACTGCTGAAGTAAATCAACCTACTGTAGTAGTGGATGAAGTGGCTGAAGTTGATACAGCAATTCAATAAATAAATCTGTAAGATAAAAACATAAAAATCCGTTTTTTCGTATCATTCATTTTTAGGAATGAATAAAAAGTAACATTTTGTAAGGAAATGTTACTTTTTTTTGTTTTTAGTTGTAGAACACTTAAGTTTGTTCAAACACTTACAATACAATGTCAAAACAAGGTTATATCGCGCGTTACTTTAATATTGTTCGTAAACTTTCGCAACAAAAATACTGTTCTTACGAAGATTTAGAACGTTTTTTGGAACGAGAATTTGAAATGTTACAACTACAAGATGATACATTAGAATTTAACTTTTCTAAACGAACATTGCAACGTGATATTCGAGAAATTCGTAATATCTTGGGAATTGACATTATGTATAGTCGAAGTCAGCGTGGATATTATATTTTTCAAGATGATTATAGTTCTGATCTATTTCTGAAAACATTAGAAGAAATCAACAGTTTTTCTGCCTTGAAATTGACCAATTCGCTCGAATCTATCGTGTATTTGGAAAAAAGAAAACCCAAACGTGCTGAATTTTTGCCTGATATTGTACAAGCTATTCAACAAAAAAAGAAAATTGAATTTCATTATCAAAAATTTGGTGAAGAAAAAGAAACGATTCGAAAAGTTTCACCAATTGCCATTAGAGAGCACAATAATCGTTGGTATTTGATTGCAGATGATAAAGGAATTGTGAAAAATTTTGGTTTGGAACGAATGAATAAAGTTTCAATTTTAAATGATAAAATAGACAATAATATTGAATTTAATTACATAGATAAGTATAAATATTCATTCGGAATAATTGTTCCAAGTTCTGAAAAACCAGAAAAAATTGTGCTTTCTGTAACTAAAAAACAAGCTGCTTATTTAGAATCTTTGCCTTTGCACGAATCGCAACAAATTTTAGAAACTAAAAATGATGAGGTTTTAATTGGTTTAGAATTATTTTTAACCGAAGATTTTATCAGCGAAATTCTTTCGTTGAGCCGTTCTGTAACCATTATCGAACCTAAAAAACTGAAAGAAAAAGTAAAAACAATTTTGAAGGAAACATTGGAGAAATATAAATAGAATGAATTTCGAATAGTTGTCTTTCGAAATTTGTTTATTTTACATCTGTTCAAACTCTAAATCGAAATACATTCCCAAAATAGCTTTCCCAGCAATTTTTTCTCCATTTTCAGGATTGATTAATCCCGTCATTTTTCCCGTTTTCTGCTTCGTAACTAAATCTAAAATTTGTTTGTTAGTTAATTTTTTACCCATAAACTCAAACGGAACTTTGAAACCACATTCTCTGAAATTAGAACAACCATAAGCGGCTTTTCCTTTTACTAATTTATGTGTTTTACATTTCGGACAAGTAGCATCTTCCAGATTAATTTCTTCTTTTGGTTTACGCTCTTTTTTGGGTTTATCTTCTATTTGAGCAGAATTTTGGTGCGACGAAATTGGTCTGAAATAACTGTTTTTTACCTCAAATGTTAATTTTGAAACCATTTCAATTAATTCTTGTTTGAATTGTTCCAATTCATATTCACCTTTTTCAATTAAACGAAGTTTTCGTTCCCAAACTCCTGTCAATTCTGGAGATTTTAATAATTCATCTTGAATCGTATCTATCAAATCAATTCCCGTTTGTGTTGCCACAATGTTTCGTTTTTTCTTTTCGATATATTTTCTTCGGAACAATGTTTCGATAATATTAGCACGCGTAGATGGACGGCCAATGCCGTTTTCTTTCATCAGTTCTCGCATTTCTTCATCGTCCACTTGACGACCTGCAGTTTCCATTCCACGCAATAAAGTTGCTTCTGTATAATTTTTTGGAGGAGTTGTTTTTCCTTTGTGGATATAAGGTTCGTGAGGTCCTTTTTCACCAATTTCGAAAATTGGCATTATTTTTTCTTCGTCTTTTTCGTCCTCCTTTTTATCTTTTACATATACTTCGCGCCATCCCATTTCGAGAATTTGCTTTCCAGTTGCTTTAAAATTAATTGCAGAAAGTTGACCATCTTTACCAATATTTTCTACTTTTCCTTCTACCGTTGTGTTGGCAACTTTACATTCAGGATAAAAAACTGCGATAAAACGTCGAGCAACCAAATCATAAATACGCTTTTCTTCGTTTGATAAACCTTGAGGAAAGATTTCTGTCGGAATAATAGCGTGGTGATCGGTTACTTTTGTGTTATCAAAAACATTTTTTGACATCGGAATTGGTTGCGTCATTAATGGTGCAACTAAATTTTGATAGGCTGTAAGTTTAGTTAGAATTCCTGGAACTTTTGGATAAATATCTTCGGATAAATACGTTGTATCAACACGAGGATATGTCACAAACTTTTTCTCGTAAAGACTTTGGATATATTTCAATGTATTTTCTGCAGAGAATGCATATTTCTTATTGGCTTCTACTTGTAAAGCAGTCAAATCAAATAATCGTGGATTTTTTTCGCGACCTTCTTTTATTTCAAAATCAATAATTTCAAACTCTTTGTCTTTAATAAAATCTAAACCTTGTTTGGCTTTTTCTTCAGATTTTAAACGAGGAATTGTTGCATTAAACTCAACTTCTTTAAATACTGTTTTCAGTTCCCAATATTCTTCTATAACAAAAGCGTTGATTTCTTTTTGTCGTTGCACAATCATAGCAAGAGTTGGCGTTTGCACACGTCCAATAGATAGAACAGTTTTGGGTGGAGCAAATTTTTTGGTGAATAAACGAGTTGCATTCATTCCTAAAAGCCAATCACCAATTGCACGCGCTTGTCCAGCAGAAAATAAATTGAAATATTTTTCTCCATCTTTCAAATTCTCGAAACCTTCTTTTATAGCTTCTTCTGTCAAAGATGAAATCCAAAGGCGCTTCATTGGAGCTTTCGCTTTGGCTTTCAATAAAACCCATCGTTGTATCAATTCTCCTTCTTGACCAGCATCACCACAGTTTATAATCTCTTCAACTTGACTAGCTGTTACAAGTCTTTTGATAATATTAAATTGTTTCGAAACTCCTTTGTCAGCGATTAATTTTATTCCAAAGCTTGACGGAATCATAGGTAAATAATTCAGATCCCAACTTTTCCATTCGGGAGTATAATCTTGTGGTTCCTTTAATGTACATAGGTGACCAAAAGTCCAAGTAACTTGAAATCCGTTTCCTTCATAGTATCCATCATGCTTCTGATTAGCACCAATTACTTTGGCGATATCTTTAGCAACACTTGGTTTTTCGGCAATACAAACTTTCATAGCAATTATAATATTGAAGTGCAAAAGTCAAAATAATAATTTAATTCTTAAAAAAAAATATAAATATGTATAAATATTGAATAAATTTGCGATAGGTTAATTTTTGTGAAGATTGAATATTTTTCAAAATTTATAAAGTTTTGAGGTTTTATTAGAACTGATGAGATAAAAAATAAATTATCATTTCGGTGAAAAATATTATTGATTTCAAATAAATTCGAAATTTAACGTGATAACAACATAAAAAATTTAGAAGATTTAAAAAATTTTCACTTAATTTACACCCACATTAATAAAAATCATAATATTTAAAAGAATTAGTAAATGGAAAAGAATGTAACAGTACCAGCTAAAACTAAAAAGGGAGGTCTTAACCCTGTGATTACTATGATCATTTTAATTGCTATCGCAATGGGGATCTTTTATGGTGTTTTTGGTCAACCAGGTAACTTTGAAGGAGGAGATACAGAAAGAGGAAATCCTTTAAACTTTTTAGGAATTATTTTTAAAGGAGGGGTAATTATTCCATTCTTAATCTCGTTTTTCTTTATGGTATTGGTATTCTCTATCGACCGTGTTATCGCTTTAAACAAAGCAAAAGGAACAGGATCTGCTGAGAAATTTGTAAACGACATTCGTGCTTTATTAAACAAAAATGAAATTAACAAAGCAATCGAATTATGTGACAAACAAAAAGGTGCCGTAGGAAACGTAGTGAAAGAAGGTTTGACAACTTACAAAGCGTTAGAAAACGACACAACTTTAAACAAAGAGCAAAAATTAGCTCAATTAGGTAAAACGTTAGAAGAAGCGACTACATTAGAAATGCCAACGTTAGAGAAAAACATGACAATTATTTCTACAATTGCTTCTGTTGGTACGTTAATTGCCTTAATGGGTACTGTAATCGGGATGATTAAAGCATTCTTCGCATTAGGTGAAGGAGGAGGATCTCCAGATGCTGCACAATTATCAGTAGGTATTGCTGAGGCCTTAATTAATACAGGTATGGGGATTGGTGCTTCTGCATTCGCTATTATTATGTATGCTTTCTTAACTTCTAAAATTGATGATTTAACATTCAAAATTGACGAAGTAGGAATGAGTATTCAACAATCTTTCTCTGCTCACAATTAATATTCATTGACGAAGCCTTAGAAGGATAGTATAAGGAAAAATCAAACAACAAACAATTTAGAATATTAATTAATAATACAGAGAAAATGGCAAGAGTAAAACCAAAAAGAAGAGGTCCTTCGATGGACTTAACAGCTATGTCTGACATGGCTTGGCTTTTGTTAACTTTCTTTATTTTGACATCTAACTTTAGAGAACCTGAAGTTGTTCCTGTCGTAACACCGACATCTGTTTCGAACCAAAAAATGGCTACAGAAAACATGATGATCATTAAAATTGATGATAAAGGAAAATTCTTATTCGGATTAGAAGAAAAAGATCGTATTCCTACATTAGAAAGAATGGGTGATAAGTACGGAGTGAAGTTTACAGATGCTGAAAAGAATGCATTCAAAAGCATAGTAGAGTTTGGTGTACCAATGAATGAAATGAGAAATTATTTGAATCAGCCTGCTGATAAACAACAATCATATCATCCAGGTATTCCATTAGATACGATACCGAATAAAAATCAAGAATTGATTGATTGGGTATTTGAAGCAAAAGAAGTGAACCCTGATATTTTCTTAGCAATTAAAGGTGATCAAAAATCTGAATACAAACAATTCAAAACTTTGATCCAACAATTACAAGAAAAGAACATGAATAAGTTCCAGTTAATTACATCTCAAGAATAATTAAAAGAAATTTAACCCAATGGCGCAAATACAAACAGATAATGGCGGCAACGGAAAAAAAGTCCGTTCCAAAAAGAATTCGACTGCGGTCGATATGGCTCCGTTAGTAGATTTAGGTTTCTTATTAATTACTTTCTTTATGTTTGCAGCGACTTCGATCAAACCAAACGTAATGAACTTGAATATGCCTCCAAAGATTCCTAAAGATGTTGTCCCTCCTACAGAAGTGAAAATTGAAAATTCAGTTACAATTTTAGTAGCAAAGGATAATAAACTATTTTGGTATCAACAAGAGGCTGGGAAATTAAATGCTGGTAACTTAAATGAAACTGATTACTCTGCAGAAGGAATTCGTAATGTAATTACAACTGCTGCATCAAGAGCAAGTGATAAAGAGAAGTTTACTGTAATTATCAAACCAATGGATGATGCATCTTATGATAATTTAGTAACAGTGTTAGACGAAATGGAGATTACGAAATCTACACGATACGGTATCGTTCAGATTACACCTGAAGAACAAAAGGTGTACGATGAAAAAGTAGGTAAATAATTAGTTTATTTGTTAAATTTAAAAGAATTAAAATGTCAGAAAATAACAACAAACTAAAATCCTTAGACGAGATTGTATTTGAAGGTAGAAACAAAGCATATGGTGCCTATGACATGAGAATGTCTGAAAAAAGCACTCTATTAAAAGCTTTCATTCGTGGATTTATAGTAATTGTAATCATTTCTTTTGCTGTAATTGCTTCTGCAACTGGAATGTTCAAAAGCAAACAAACAGAAGAAGTAGTCGTAGACGTTCAGCTTGAGGATTTAAATATACCTGAACCTCCAAAAGAGGAAGAAGTGGTAGAACCAGAACCAGAGCCAGAACCAGAACAACAAGAAAATCATTATCAAGAGGAGACGGCACAAGAGAAATTCGTAATGCCAGAACCAAAAGAACAACCTAAAAAAGAGGAAACGATTCCTCCTAAAGAAGAGTTGGTAGGTAAAGATTTATCTTTTGAAAAACGTGAAGGAAAAGAATCTTCTGGTCAAACTGGAGGAGGTCCTGTGAATCTTAATAAAGAAGCACCGAAGAATACAACTCAAGCGCCAAAAACAGAGGATAAAGGTGATAAACCAGCTCCTCCTGCAACAGTATCAGCTCGTACAGCTGCTGTTATGGCTATTTATCCAGGTTGTGAGAAAGATGCTGCAAAAGGTAAACAAGCTGCTACAGACTGTTTATCTAAAAAGCTATCGGCTGATTTACAAGATGAGTTACAAGATTTTGCTAATGATCAAGCAGGACAAGGTACAGGTGTAGTTTCGGCTAAACTGAACTTTCAAATTGATACAGAAGGTAGAATTGTTGGAATCTCTCCAATGGGTGATGCAAAGTTAGGGCCTGAAGCTAAAAAAGCTTTAGAACGTATTACACAGCGTCAACAAAGAAGAGGAAAAACGATCAAACCAGCGCAAACTGAAGATGGTCGTGCTGCGAAGTTGAACTTCAACATCCCAGTAAAAATGTTAATTGAGTAATACTTAATCGTACATTACATATAAAAAAGAGGCTAAAATCATTTAGCCTCTTTTTTTTGTATTTATATTTTTCTAATCTTATAGCTTTGTTCTTAAACAAAACCTGCGCAGGTTTCACCTAAAAGCAAGGCGGGTTTTACTCAAAAGCAGCGCAGGTTTCATCTAAGAGTTGCGCAGGTTTTACTCAAAAGCAGCGCAGGTTTTTTATCGAACCCTATATTTAATAAATCAAAAAGCATCTTCAAGACGATTGAAGATGCTTTTTAACGTGTTATGACGTACTTTTCTTTTCTAAATTAAAAGGAAAAATCTTTTAATAAATTAGTGTATCGTTCAATTCCATGTTCTATTTCTGATAGATAAATGTATTCGTCAGGAGTGTGCGAACGAGCCGAATCTCCAGGTCCCATTTTCACTGTTTCAAAATTCATCATGGCTTGATCCGACATTGTTGGAGAGCCGTAAGTGGTACAACCTAACTCGATGCCTTTTTGCACGATCGGGTGATGTTCAGAAATACGCGAAGAGTTTAATCGTAACGAACGAGCTTTTACTATTGTTTTTGACAAACAATTGGAAATAATATCAACGACTTCTTGGTTAGAATACAATTCGTTTACTCGGCAATCTACAACCAAACGACATTCATCAGGTACAACATTATGCTGTTTTCCTGCTTCGATTTGTGTAACCGTCATCTTTACAGGTCCCAACATATCAGACACCCTTTCGAATTGATAAGACTTGAACCAATTCATCACCTCAATTGCTTCGTAAATAGCATTCACACCTTCGTTTCGGGCAGCATGTCCAGTTTTTCCTTTTACAATTACGTCCATTACAACCAATCCACGTTCTGCAATTGCCATGTCCATTTGCGTTGGTTCTCCTACAATTCCCAAATCTATTTTTGGTAAATTAGGTAAAATACTTGCAACATTTAGTTGTCCAGAACTTTCTTCTTCGGCTGTTATAGCCACAATTAGGTTATAAGGTAGATCCTCGTTTAGAAAATTGATATAAGTTGCCAATAAGCTTACTGCAGATGCACCTGCATCATTACTCCCTAAACCAACTAATTTATCTCCTTCGATTGTCGCTTTCAAAGGATCATATGTCCAAGATGAACCAAATTTAACGGTGTCGTGATGAGAGTTTAATAAAATTGTTTTTTTGTTTTCGTCAAAATTTGGATGAATACTCCAAACATTATTATCTTGACGATGAGCCGTAGCACCATGATCAGTTAAAAACTTAAAAATAATGTCGGCTGTTTTGTCTTCTTCACTTGAAAAAGATTGAGTTTCGATTAATTGACATAATAAATCGACAGCTTTCTTTTTGAGAATAGCTAATTCTAACATAAAATTGTTTTAATCTCTGAGTTAATGTTGCGCGCATGTACCAAACATACATTTTTTACACCCGCATTGATTACTTTGAATGAATTGTCTAATTTCGGAATCATACCTTCGAAAATTACACCTTCTTCTTTTAATTGCAAATATAAAGTTTCGTTAATAGTTGGTATCAAAGTTGAGTCATCATTTACATCGCGAAGTACACCTATTTTATCGAAACAAAAATTAAGCTCAACTTCGTTTTCTTTCGACATCGCTACTGCAATTGTAGAAGCAATTGTATCTGCATTTGTGTTTAATAATTGTCCATTTCCGTCATGCGTAATAGCACAAACAACAGGCGTAATGTTGTTGTCGATTAACAATTGAAACAATTCTTTATTGATACTATTATCATTCAAATCACCTACAAAACCATAATCAATAGTTTTTACAGGACGTTTAGTTCCTTTAATTGCATTTCCATCTGCACCAGATAAACCTAAAGCATTACAGCCAAATGCTTGCAATTTAGAAACAATGGTTTTGTTCAAGTTTCCTGCATATAAACCTGTCACAACATCCAAGGTAGGTTTGTCTGTAATACGTCGTCCTTCAATCATTTTAGGCTCGATACCTAATTGATTTAACATTTTTGAAGCGCCTTTTCCACCTCCATGTACCAAAATTTTTGGTTCTTTGATTTCCGAAAACGTTTGTAAGAATTGTTCTAATTCTTGCTCATTGTCGATAATTCCGCCTCCTATTTTTATAATTTTCAACATTTTAATAAATATGTAAATTTTGTTTGCTTTTTTTTGGTGTTACAAAAATATAATATTTAACTTTGCATCTCAGTATAATAACTGAATATCTTATTGATTAATGGAAGAAATTACTGAAATTATTCTTCTCAATTATGAGAGAAGCTTTCTGATAGAAAGCAAGCCAATTGGTTCTCATATTTTACTTAAGTGTGATGACAACTGGTCATCTTTTCTCGATTTTTTATCATTAATCAACTTTCCCTTAAATTATGTATGTTAGAATAGCAAATGCAGACGATGCCAAGTACACAGAATTGTTGTGCGAATGGTACGAAGAATCAGCTCGTATGAGAAAAACGGGTATTGCTAAACGAAATCCAGTTTATTTGGAGCGCAAAATGCGCAACGGAAATGCTGTGATCGCTTTTGATGATAATGATCAAATCGCGGGGTTTAGCTACATTGAAACTTACGAAGAAGAAAAATTCGTTGTAAACTCAGGTTTAATTGTACGTACAGATTTAAGGAGTTCAGGAATTGGGCGCGAAATAAAACATGCAGTTTTTGAATTGTCTCGTACAAAATTCCCAAAATCAAAAATCTTTAGTATTACAACTTCTTTAGCTGTAATGCGTATGAACACAAAATTAGGATACAAGCCAGTAACTTTTTCGGAATTAACACAATCGGATGAATTTTGGAATGGATGTAAAAGTTGTAAAAACTATCACATCTTAATGGATAATGATCGCGAGCGCTGTATTTGTACAGGATTGGTTTATGATAACCTTGATGACAAATATGCTCAGCAAGCAAAACAAAATGCGGATAAAAAAGAAGATGAATAAATATACGGACTAAGGTTTTTTTTTGTCTAAAATGAGTATATTTGCATAAAATTTCGAATAAATATTCAAAATGAGTAATAAAAAATACAGATTCCAGATTATAAAAGATTTAATAACAGATCAAGAAATCAGTAATCAAGACGAATTATTAAAAAAATTAATCGATTTAGATATCTCAGTTACTCAAGCAACTTTATCCAGAGATTTGCGCGAATTGAAAGTTTCAAAAGTTCCTAATAGTTCGGGACAATACATTTATCGCCTTACAGAAAGTGTTGCTCCAACAGCAACGGTTACACATAACGAAAAAACAAGTTTGATTTTCTCTAACAATTTAGGGGTTATTAAAACAAAGCCAGGTTATGCAAACAGAATTGCTTTTGAGATAGATAACACACATTTCAATACAATAATTGGAACAATTGCTGGAGACGATACGGTGTTGATCGTATTGAAAGAAGAGAGTAGCCGAGAAGAGGTTACCAATGAATTAAGAAGAATTATTCCCAATATAAACAAATAAACAAACAATGAGCAACAAAGCAGTTTTAGCTTACAGTGGAGGTCTAGATACATCGTACTGTTTGGTTAACTTAACAAAAGATCAAGGAATGGAAGTGCACACCGTAATTGTAAATACTGGTGGGTTTTCTGAAGAAGAGTTAAAAGAAATCGAAACTCGTGCCTACGAATTAGGTTCATCTAAACACGTAACAATTGATATTACAGATAAGTATTACAACGATTGTGTCCGTTTTTTAATTTATGGAAATGTATTAAAAAATAACACATATCCTTTATCTGTGAGCGCAGAACGTATGTTCCAATCAATTGCTATTGCTCAGTATGCAAAAGATGTAGAAGCAGAATACATTGTACATGGCTCTACAGGAGCAGGAAATGATCAAATTCGTTTTGACGTTGCTTTCGCAGTGATCTCTCCAAATTCAAAAATCATCACTCCTATCCGTGACGAAAAATTATCTCGTCAACAAGAAGTAGAATATTTACAAGCAAATGGTGTAAATTATAGTTGGGAACAAGCAAAATACTCTATTAACAGAGGAATTTGGGGAACATCTGTTGGTGGTGTAGAAACATTAACATCTAACCAAGCATTACCAGAAGAAGCTTATCCAACTCAATTATCAAGAACAGAACCATCTGTAATTGAAATTGAATTTGAAAAAGGGATTCCAACTGCTTTAGATGGAAAAAAATTATCTCCAGTTGCTTTGATCCAACAATTAAACGAAATCGGTGGGGAATATGCTATCGGTAGAGATATCCATGTCGGAGATACAATTTTAGGAATTAAAGGACGTGTAGGTTTCGAAGCTCCAGCTGCTTATCTATTGATCAAAGCTCATCATTTATTAGAAAAACATACCTTAACAAGATGGCAATTGTTGCACAAAGATTCTTTATCTAACTGGTACGGAACTTTATTGCACGAAGCACAATATTTAGATCCTGTAATGCGTGACATCGAAGCATTCTTAGAATCTTCACAAGAAAAAGTTACAGGTAAAGTAAAAGTTCAATTAAATCCTTACCATTTCTCAATGATTGGTATCGAGTCTCCTTATGATATGATGCAATCTAAAGTTGCTGTTTATGGTGAAGAAAACGATGCTTGGGATTCGAGAGATGCAAGAGGTTTCATCAAAATATTCGGTAATCAATTAAAGATTGTTCATAGTTTCGATTAATTGATTCGTTAAAGTGGGTTCATTAAATTGAATCCACTTTATTTCAATATTAAATTACAATAAACACGCGCAAAAAATATCAAATGTCAAACAAAATTAACGTAAGCATTGTAGGAGGTGCTGGATACACAGCAGGCGAATTGCTAAGAATATTAATTCATCATCCGATGGTTACTATTTCGTCTGTGTACAGCACATCAAATGCAGGCAACCCCGTTACCAAAGTGCACGACGATTTGTTTGGAGAAACTGACATCGTATTTTCGGATAAAATAGACGAAAATGCTGATGTCGTTTTTTTATGCCTGGGTCACGGAAAATCAGCAGAGTTTTTAAAGAATAATACCTATTCAGCTCAAACAAAAATTATTGATTTGAGTAATGATTTTCGATTAAATGCGAACCATATTTTCGAAGATAGGACGTTTGTTTACGGTTTACCAGAATTGGATCGCGAAGCAATCAAAACTGCTCAAAACATAGCAAATCCTGGTTGTTTTGCAACAGCTATTCAATTAGCATTATTGCCTTTGGCTGCAAAAAATGAAATCAAAAATGATATTCACATTAATGCGGTAACAGGATCTACAGGAGCTGGGCAAAGTTTGTCGGCTTCGACGCATTTTAGCTGGCGAAATAATAATGTTTCTTTTTACAAAGAGTTTACACATCAACACGAAGGAGAAATTTATCAAACATTGAATCAATTAGAAAAAGATTTCAATAACAAAGTTTATTTCTTACCAATGCGAGGTGATTTTGCGCGCGGAATTTTAGCTGGTGTTTATCTTAAATCTGATTTGTCAGAAGAAGAAGCAAAAAATATTTTTAACGAATATTACAAAAACGAACCTTTTACGTTTGTTTCTAACGCGCCAATTGCATTGAAACAAGTCGTAAATACCAACAAATGTTTTTTACATATCCAGAAACAAGACGATGTATTATTGATAACTTCTATTATCGATAACCTTACAAAAGGTGCCTCTGGACAAGCTGTAGAAAATATGAACTTGATGTTCGGTTGGGAAGAAAATTTAGGACTTAATCTAAAAACGGTAGCGTTTTAATTAAGTTATGAGTATTGAGTTATAAGTTTTGAGATTATGCAAGACTACAGAAAATTAACAGTTTGGAATCGTTCACATCAATTAGTATTAGATTTATATAAACTTGTAAATCTGTTTCCTAAAGAAGAACAATTTGGACTAATTTCTCAAATCAAAAGAGCAGTATCTTCCATTCCTGCAAATATTGCAGAAGGTTGTGGAAGAAACTCAAATAAAGACTTTGCTCAATTCTTAAATATAGCTTTAGGTTCTTTGAATGAAGTTACATACTTTATTCTATTAGCCAAGGATTTAAAATACATTAATATTGAAGATTATTCAAAATTAACCGATGAGTGTAATGAAATAAAAGCCATGTTAATTTCACTAATTAAAAAAATTAGAGAAAAAAACTAACTCATTACTCAAAACTCATCACTCAAAACTTTTAATATGAAACTATTCGACGTATATCCATTAATGAATGTAACTCCGGTTAAAGCCAAAGATTGTATCCTTTGGGACGAAAACGGAAAAGAATATTTAGACTTATATGGTGGTCACGCAGTGATCTCTATTGGGCATGCACACCCGCATTATGTGCAAAAAATTACAGAACAAGTAAACAATATTGGATTTTACTCTAACTCAGTTCAAATTCCAATTCAAACAGAATTAGCAGAGAAATTAGGACGTTTATCAGGATATGAAGATTATACATTATTCTTATGTAATTCTGGAGCTGAAGCAAACGAAAATGCAGCTAAATTAGCTTCTTTTCATACAGGAAAAGATCGCATCATTGCGTTTAACGGTGCTTTTCATGGACGTACATCTGGATCTGTTGCTTTAACAGATAATCCAAAAATTGTAGCGCCTTTTAATGCGCATCACAAAGTTTCTTTTGTAGATTATAATATTGATGCTATTAAAGAGATTATTGCTGGAGGAGACGTTGCTGCTATTATTTACGAACCTATACAAGGAGTTGGTGGTATTGTTTTACCATCAGATGAATTCGTTCAAGAATTAAGAAATGTTTGTACAGAAAACGGCGTTATTTTGATCGCTGACGAAGTACAATGTGGATATGGACGTTCGGGGAAATTTTTCGCACATCAACATTCTGACATCAAAGCAGATTTGATCACAATGGCAAAAGGAATGGGGAATGGATTTCCAATCGGAGGAGTTTTAATTTCACCAGAATTCAAAGCGTCTTATGGTTTATTAGGAACAACTTTCGGAGGAAATCATTTAGCTTGTGCTGCTGCTGTTGCAGTGTTAGATGTAATCGAACAAGAAAACTTAATTGACAATGCTAAAGAAATTGGAAATTATATCGGAATTCAATTAAACAAATTTCCAAAAATCAAAGAGGTTCGTGGTCGTGGCTCAATGATCGGAATCGAATTTGATTTTCCAATTGCAGCGTTAAAAAATAACTTATTAACAAAACACAATATTTTTGTAGGTTATGCAGGTACAAATGTTATTCGTTTATTGCCTCCACTTACAATTACAACACAATACGTAGATAAATTCATATCAGCATTAGAAACTGAAATTAACATTATCATCAATGGATAAGACAGTAAAATTAGTATTCCAAGACGGATTAGAAATCGAAGGAAAATCTTTCGGTGCATATACTTCTGCCGCAGGAGAAGTAGTATTTAACACAGCTTTGGTTGGGTACAATGAAAGTTTAACTGACCCTTCATACAAAGGGCAGATTATGGTGATGACAGCTCCAATGATCGGAAATTATGGTGTTCCTGATGATAAAGCGATGATCGAATCAATCGAAACTTGGATGGAATCAAATAAAATTCAAGTTACTGGTTTAGTTGTTTCTTATTATGCAGATGATTATTCGCATTGGAACGCTATCCAAAAATTAGGCGCTTGGTTAGAAAGCCAAAATATCCCAGGTATTTACGGTGTTGATACACGTATGATTACAAAAAAATTACGTGATCAAGGTTCTACTTTAGGAAAGATTGTTGCAGATACAGATGTAGAATTTTACAATCCTGATTTAGATAATTTAGTGGATCAAGTATCATGTAAAGAAGTGATTCGTTACAACGAAGGAGCTGATGTAAAAATTGTTTTAGTAGATTGTGGGGTGAAAAATAACATTATTCGTTGTTTTGTAGATCGTGGTGTTGAGGTTATTCGAGTACCTTGGGATTATGATTATTCAACATTAGAGTATGATGGTTTATTTATCTCAAATGGTCCTGGAGATCCATCGATGTGTGTTGCTACCATTAATCATATCAAAGAATCTTTGAAAGAAGATAAGCCAATTTTTGGAATTTGTTTAGGAAACCAATTGGTAAGTTTAGCTGCTGGTGCGTCTACTTTCAAATTAAAATATGGACACCGTTCGCATAATCAGCCGGTACAATTAGTTGGAACAAAAAGATGTTTTATTACATCTCAAAACCACGGTTTCGCAGTAGATGATTCGAAATTACCAGAAGGATTCAAAACATTTTTTACGAACTTAAATGATGGTACTTGTGAAGGAATTCGTCACGAATCAAAACCATTCTTCACCGTTCAATTCCACCCAGAAGCTATGGGAGGACCAGTTGATACAGAGTATTTATTTGATGAATTTATTGAAGAAGTAAAAAATAATAAAAGTGTAAATTAATTTAGTTAATCAATTTATTTAACCGCAAAGAAGCTAAGATTACGCAGAGAACAAAGAGTAGAGATTAATAAAAATAGGAGAGATTTTAATCACTTATTCTTTACGTAAATCTTTGTGATCTCTGCGGTTAAGAATTAATTAGATTAAACAACAAAACAAAAAAATAATGAAATCACATATAAAAAAAGTATTAGTATTAGGATCAGGAGCACTAAAAATTGGTCAAGCTGGAGAGTTTGATTATTCTGGTTCGCAAGCGTTAAAAGCGTTAAAAGAAGAAGGAATCAAAACAGTTTTAATTAATCCAAATATTGCAACTGTTCAAACTTCTGAAGGAATTGCAGACGAAGTTTACTTCTTACCTGTAACTCCATATTTCGTAGAAAAAGTAATTCAAAAAGAAAAACCAGACGGAGTTTTAGTTGCCTTTGGAGGACAAACAGCTTTAAACTGTGCGGTTGAATTAAATAAAGAGAATATTTTCGAAAAATACGGTGTTGAAGTTTTAGGAACACAAATTCCTGTGATTGAAGCAACAGAAGACCGTGATATTTTTATCGAAAAATTAGACCAAATTGGCGTTTTAACTGCTCGTTCGGAAGCTGTTGAGACAATAGAAGATGCGATGGCAGCGGGTAAACGTATCGGTTTTCCATTAATCATTCGTGCAGCATACGCTTTAGGTGGTTTAGGTTCTGGTTTCGCAAACAATGAAGAAGAATTATTAGAATTAGTTGATAAAGCATTCAATTATTCTTCTCAAGTTTTAGTGGAAGAATCTTTAAAAGGATGGAAAGAAATTGAGTACGAAGTTGTACGTGATGCGTATGATAACTGTATTACGGTTTGTAATATGGAAAACTTTGACCCGATTGGAGTTCATACAGGTGAATCGATTGTTATCGCTCCATCTCAAACATTAACAAATTCAGAATACCATAAATTACGTGAAGTTGCCATTCGTACTATTCGCCACCTTGGTGTAGTTGGAGAATGTAACATTCAATATGCTTTCGATCCTGTTTCGGAAGAATACCGTGTAATTGAAGTGAATGCTCGTTTATCTCGATCTTCTGCTTTAGCTTCTAAAGCAACTGGATATCCTTTGGCTTTCGTTGCAGCAAAATTAGCATTAGGTTACTCATTAGATGAATTAAAAAATAGCGTAACGCAAACTACATCTGCGATGTTCGAACCGGCATTAGATTATTGTGTAGTGAAATTACCTCGTTGGGATTTAAATAAATTCTACGGTGTTCGTCGTAACATTGGTTCTGCAATGAAATCGGTTGGTGAAGTAATGGCAATCGGACGTTCTTTCGAAGAAGCAATTCAGAAAGGAGTTCGTATGTTAGACATCGGACACAGAGGATTTGTCGCAAATTCATTTACAATTCCAGAAGGAGAGTCATTAGATACATGGTTAGCTGAGCCAAATGATGAGCGTTTATATGCGATCACAGAAGCGTTCAAAGCTGGATATTCAATCGAGAAAATTCATGATTTAACGAAAATTGATTTATGGTTCTTACAACGTTTAGAAAGAATTTTCAACATTTCGAAAGAGTTTGAAGTCTTAGAACGTTTTGAACAGGTGGATGCTGATTTAGTGAAAAAAGCAAAATTAGCAGGTTTCTCAGATCAACAAATCGCTGTTTTAGTTAAAGGAAATGTGAATGTACACAGAAACGAATTAACTGTTCGTGAATTACGTAAAAACTTCGGAATTGTTCCTGTTATAAAACAAATTGATACGTTAGCAGCCGAATTCCCAGCGCAAACAAATTATCTATATGTAACTTATCACGGAACTGAAAATGATATTGAAACTGAAACAGAGAAAGCAGTTTGTATTTTAGGTTCTGGTGTTTACCGTATCGGATCTTCTGTAGAATTTGATTGGTGTTGTGTAAATGCAGCACAAACAGCAGCTAAAAATGGTTACAAAACGATTATTATCAATTATAATCCAGAAACTGTTTCGACGGATTATGATGAGTCAGATCGTTTATACTTCGAAGAATTATCGTTTGAACGTGTAATGGATATCTTGGATTTTGAGCAACCTGAAGGAACAATTATTTCGACAGGAGGTCAAATTCCAAACAATTTAGCAATGAAATTGTACGACGAAAAAATCAATGTTTTAGGAACTTCTCCTTTACGTATTGATGATGCAGAAAATCGTCACAAATTCTCTGCTATTTTAGATGAATTAGGAATTGATCAGCCACGTTGGAAGGAACTTTCTTCTTTAGAAGCAGTTCATCACTTTGTGGATGAGGTAGGATTTCCAGTTTTAATTCGTCCTTCTTATGTATTATCAGGTGCTGCGATGAACGTCGTATCAAATACGGAAGAATTAGATGCTTTCTTGAAATTAGCGAAAGAAGTATCTCCGGATTATCCAGTTGTCGTTTCTGAATTCGTACAAGGAGCAAAAGAAATCGAATTGGATGCAGTTTGTCAAAACGGAGAAATTATTGACTATGCGATTTCTGAACATGTGGAATTTGCAGGAGTACACTCTGGTGATGCGACAATGTATTATCCACCTCAAAAAGTATACATCGAAACAATTCGTCAAATGCGTAAAGTTGCGGCGAAAATCGCAAAACGTTTCGAGATTTCTGGTCCAATGAATCTTCAGTTTTTATCGAAGAATAATACAGTTCGTGTAATTGAAACGAATATTCGTGCTTCTCGTTCGTTCCCATTTGTATCGAAAGTGGCAGGAAATAACTTAATCGAAAAAGCAACAAAAGTATTATTAGGATTAGAAGTAGAAAAAGGACACTCAGAATTAGTTTACGATTTAGATTACGTAGGAGTTAAAGCTTCTCAATTCTCATTTACACGTTTAGCTGGTGCCGATCCCGTGTTATCAGTGGATATGTCGTCTACAGGTGAGGTTGGATGTATTGGAGATACAGCTGAAGAAGCTTTATTAAAATCGATGTTATCTGTAGGATATGAAATTCCAGAGAAAACAGTATTGATTTCTGGTGGACCAATTGAATCTAAGGTTGCTTTATTAGGACCTGCGAAACAATTAATTGCAAAAGGATATAAAATTTACGCAACAGAAGGAACACATAAATTCTTTATGGATAATGATGTCTATTCAACATTAGTGTATTGGCCATCTGATAAAAAAGAACCAAATGTAATGTCTTACATCCACGATAAGAAAATTGATATGGTAATCAACATTCCGAAAAACTTAACAAAAGTGGAATTAGATAATGATTATCAAATTCGTCGTACAGCAGTAGATTTTAACATTCCATTGGTTACAAATGCACGTTTAGCTTCAGCTTTCATCAATGCATTTACAACCCTAACAATGGATGATTTAAAAATCAAAACTTGGAATGAATACAGAAATAAGTAATACGTTTAAGTATTAAGTTATAAGTTCAAAGCCTCGCAATTGCGAGGCTTTTTATTTGTTATTAGTGTGAACTTTTTCGTTTTTCCGCTTCAATACTCTTTTGACTAATTTACAATATTTATCCATACAAAAAATCCACTTCTCTCAAAGTGGATTTTAAAATATGTAGAAATTAAATTTTCTTAAAACTCAGCAAAAAAAGCTTCTACTTTTTCTATGCCGTTTGCATCAAGAGCTTCTAATAATTCTTTCTTGATTTCCGTTAATTCTTTCTTTTTCGCTTTTTTCAGAACTGGTTTAGCCGTTTCTAAAAAGTTTTCGATTTGTTCTAATCCGCGAGAGCTTAAGAATTTTTCGTCTGTTTTTTTCAATTTAGCATACACTTGCACCAACATTTTACATTGTTCTAAAGCCAATGCATATTCTTTTACAGTTTCTAATGTAATCATGTAATGCAACATCAATTGTACAGAAGGCATATTGCGTTGATGACCAAATTTTGTGTATTTTTCTAATGCAATTCCGAAACATTCTTGACTACGTTCGATGTTTTTATTTAAAGCTGCAGAAATGACAACATTAAACCAATCGTCTGAGTTATCTGAATTCTGAGCTAAATCAAAGAAAGCATTGTCAGCATTTTCAAAATCTTGTAAGCTATAATAGGATAAAGCAATCAATTTTTTTGCGTCATATAATTGTTTTGGGTCTTTTGCATCCAATAAACCTTCACAAACTTTGATACACATCTCGAAATTACTATTTCCAAATAAATCTCTCGCCGTATTCAACAACGAATTAGTCGCATTCTGCTCCAACGCTTGCTCGTACATAAATTGACGTGCTCTCAAAACATCTTCGTATGTGATATAATCGTAATTGATTTTCATTTTTTTAGTCTCTTTGTTAATTTGCAACTAAATTACTTAAATCTTTAAGAAAGTAGTTAATTATTTATCATTTTTTAATAGATGTCGAATCACTGTTTCAGCAGCATGCAACCCGAATAAACCAGGTATCCACGAATTGGTTCCATAAAAAGATTTTTTATAGTTTTTACCATCTGTCAATTTTACCGATAATTCATCAGGAACTTCTGTTGAAAAAACAGCTTTTACACCTTTATTAATGCCTTCTTTTTTTAATCGTTTTCGTACATTTTTAGCCAAAGGACAAACATCAGTTTTACTAATATCACGCACCTGAACTTTACTTGCCAAATATTTTCCTCCTGCACCCATATTACTAATTACTTTCACTTTTTTGCGTTTTGCAGCTAAGATTAAATTAATTTTTGGGGTAACAGAGTCGATACAGTCTAAGACATAATCAAAATCGGGTGTAACGATTTCGTGTGTACGTTCTGGACTCAAAAATTCGTTGATACGTGTTAAGTCTAATTCAGGATTAATATCCATCAAACGATCACCAACAATATCTACTTTATGTTGTCCAATTGTCGAATGTAAAGCGGGTAATTGACGGTTAATATTTGTAATATCTATTGTATCGCCATCCACAATTGTCATTTTACCAACGCCTGCACGTGCAATAAATTCTGCGGCAAAAGAGCCAACACCTCCTAAACCTACGACTAAAACGTTAGAATTTTTAAGGTTTTCTAAACCTTCTTTTTTGAATAATAATTCAGCTCTTTCTTGCCAAACTGCCATTGAAATGTATTTTATTTTGATTGAACTTCGTAACCGAAAATCGTTTTCCAATTTTCTGCTTGTTGAAGTTGTAATTCTTCAATTGTTATTTTTCTCAAATTTGCTGCAAATGCATAAATTTCTTTTATCGGAATTTCGCTTGCATCATTTTCTAAAAAGAATTGACTCGCAGAAATTTTTGCAAATATAATTTGTAAGTTTTTGTTAGAAAGAAGATTTTTACCAAAAGATACAAAACAATTTTGCACCAAAATCTGATGGAGTAATTGTTCGTTCTTGTTGAAACCATGAAACATAAACGGAATCGTTAATTTCATTTTTTTGCGAATCTGTAAGATTTCTTGATAAGCACGAACCGAATGTATAATCACAGGAATTTTAAATTCTTCCGCAATCTTTAATTGTTGTTCAAAAACCTCGATTTGTAACTTAAAATCTGTTTCGCACAATTTATCTAAGCCAATTTCTCCGATTGCTAAACAATTTTTATTTGAAAGATTTTGTTTAATAAGTCTTATTTCTTCTTCTATTGATGAGGTTTTGATATAAGCTGGATGAATTCCAATAGAAAATAGCTTTACGCTATTATTCAGCTTATTCGGAAATTGATTGTACAATTCTAAAACCGTTGAATCGTTAGATAGATGATGTGTATGCGCGTTGAGAAACATGTTTATTGCTATAATAATTACAAAATTAAGTATATCTGTATGATTATGGAATTTTGTTTTAAAATAAAATTTTGTTTTTATATCTTGTTTATAATTAGTTTAGTAAGTGATTGTAATTACTTAAAATAAATAGAGTTATTATTTAGTTTTATAGTTGTTAAAGTTTTAAATAATAATATATTAGTGTTTAAATCACAAAATATGAAAAAAACACTATTTACAATTTTCTTAACTGCACTCATGACTGGTGTACCTTTATTTGGACAAACTGGAAAAGCACCTAATTTACTTGAATCATCAATTCAAAAAGAGTTAACAAATAAAGGAACTGAAAATTTTCCGACTACTGAATGGATAGACTTTACAGATGTTAGTTGGTACAATTCCACTTCAACATCTTTTACTTTGAGTAATGCGGAACAGCTTGCTGGTTTAGCTAAGTTGGTATATGATGGAAATGATTTTTCAAGAAAAACGATAATACTTTCGAATGATATTGATGTCGGAAAACATTTATGGACTTCGATTGGATACTCATATCAAAAACCTTTTTCAGGGATATTTTTGGGGAATAATCACACCATTAAGAATGTTTTTATTAATAGGCCAACGGGAGATTTTGTTGGTTTCTTTGGAAAAGCTTTCAAAGCAACTTTCAAAGATTTAAAAATAGACAATATTAAGGTTAGAGCAAAAGATACAGCTGGTTGTTTTGTTGGTAACCTTTCTACAAATAGTCTTGTGGATAACTGTCATGTAACAAATGCAGAAATTATTACAACTTCTTATAATATTGGTGGTTTTGCGGGAAGTGTATTAACAGATTCTTTTGTTAATAATTCTTCTTTTGAAGGCTACGTAGAAGGATTTAATCAAGTAGGAGGATTTACAGGGAATTTATGGGATAAATCTACAATAACAAATTCTTTTGCCAAAGGAACAGTTAAAGGAGAATATATTATTGGAGGATTCGTAGGTTTTACAACAATGGCATTTGGTCCAAATAGAACGAACGTAGTTAAAGATTCATATTGTATTACAGATGTTGAGGCAAATATTGAAAGAGCTGGTGGTTTTGTAGGATATGCGCAATTTGCTTTGAATGTAGAAAATTCTTATGCTGTAGGTAATGTTGCTTCACCAATAGCTGTAGGTTCTTTTGCTGGAATGGTAGGGAATGCAGAGTTTAAAAATGCACATTTTGACAAGACAGTTTCCACTATTGATGCGGTTGGAGTTTTAGAGATGGAAGGTATGTTGGTTGATATTACTGGAAATATAACTTCTGTAATGAAAAATGAAACATTTGCAGATAAATTAAATGCTTCAAATTCTGATAAACCTTGGCGAATAGTTAATGGATTAAATGATAATTATCCAGTACTGAATTTTCAAAATTTGGGTATTCAGGAGTATACATCCAAAGAGCTTAATCTTAAAATTTATCCAACAATAACAGAGAAGTTACTACATATACAATCAAATGCGAAAGTGTTAGATTATAAAATTTATGATATTAATGGACGAATAATTCCAATTAATAATAAAAAAATGAAAGAAATAGATGTTTCATCTTTTACCAAAGGAGTATATATTATTTCTGTTTCTACAAACGAAGGAACTAAAAATTTGAAGTTTATTAAAAAATAAATTATAGAAAAAAAAGGCCTAAATATTTTAGGTCTTTTTTTAAATCGAACAAGGAAGTAAATAGTAGCTAAAAAGGAATAGAATTTGCTACAATGACCACAATGAATTCTAATCATATTTTAAATCCAAAAATGTTAAAATATTTGCCATGGCTTGGTGCGATGGCAATTTTTATGCAATCTTTGGATGGTACAATTTTAAATACTTCTTTACCTACAATTGCCAAAGAATTAGATAAATCTCCTTTAGAAATTCAATCAATTATTGTGGCATATACGTTAACAGTAGCCTTGTTAATTCCTTTGAGTGGATGGCTCTCAGATAAATATGGAACAAAAAAAGTTTTTCAATCCGCGATTATTATTTTCACCATTGGTTCAGCTTTATGTGCGTTTGCAACAAGTTTACCTTTTTTAGTTATTTCGAGGATTATTCAAGCAATAGGTGGTGCAATGATGGTGCCTGTTGTTCGCTTGGCGATTTTGTACGCTTATCCGAAAAGTGAATTGTTGAAAGTAATCAATTTTATTACTATTCCTGGTTTAATTGGACCTCTTTTAGGTCCTACTATCGGAGGTATTTTAGTTGAAACCTTATCTTGGCATTGGATTTTTATCGTGAATATTCCATTTGGAATTTTAGCTCTTTGGATGACAAGTTTTGCATTGCCTGATTTTAAACATCCTGTATTCAAATTTGATATCAAAGGTTTAATACTTTTCAGTGGAGGTGTTACAGTTCTAACTTTGATAATGGAACTTACTTCAACTCGGGTGATTGGAATACAAACAGTGTTAGCGTTAACTGTTGTTTCTATTTTTTTAATTGGATTATATATCTATCATGCGAAACATAAACAACATCCTTTAATAGATTTGAATTTGTTTAAGATAAGAACGCTAAAAATTGGAATAATCGGTAATCTAATTACACGTTTAGGAATTGGAGGAATACCTTTTCTTATTCCGTTATTGTTGCAAGTAGGGTATGGGTATACTGCTACTGTAGCAGGATTAATCATGATTCCAGCTGCAGCAAGTAATATTATTGCAAAATCTTTTGTAGTACCAATTGTAAATAAATTTGGATACAGAAATACGTTGATAGCAAATACGATTATTTTAGGGTTAATTATTTGTCTGTTTTTCTTTTTAGAATCACAATCGCCCATTTATTATATTATTCCATTGATGATTTTGAACGGATTTTTCAGTTCGATTCAGTTTACAGCTATGAATACCATTTCTTTAGCCGATTTGGATGAAAAAACCTCAAGCGAAGGAAATAGTTTGTTAGCCGTAACACAACAATTATCGTTGACTTTTGGAATTTCTGTCGCAGCTCTAATATTAGGTTTTTTTAGAGATATGAAAGGGTTAACGAATGGTGTAGAAGTACAAGCCTTTCGTTATTCATTTTTAGCAATGGGTGTAATGACGATTCTATCAACCTATATCTTTTTCAAGTTAAAAGAATCTGATGGCGCTTCGATGTCAGGGAAGAAATAAATGCTATCTTAGGTTTATGATGACAAACAAAGAAGGAAAATATCAATGTCCATGTTGTGGATACTTTACATATTCAAAGAAACCAACTAATACTTTTCAATTATGTGAAGTATGTTTTTGGGAAGATGATGGAATTCAATTTGATGATCCTTTGTATGAAGATGGTGCAAATAAAGTATGTTTAGAGCAAGCGAGAAAAAATTTTCAAGAGTTTGGAGCTTCGGAGAGAATATTCTTAGATTCAGTTCGTCAACCTTTTGAAGATGAAAAATAATATAAAACATAAAAATCTCTACAAAGTAGAGATTTTTATGTTGATATCATTTAAATTAATCATTGTAAAAATGATGACGAAGTTCTCCTTTCAGATTTGTTTCGTATTGTTTTTTAAATTCTTCTTTCGAGAGGTTTTGTCCTAATAAGTAAATCGCTTTTGTAATAGCAGCTTCCATAGTTAAATCAAAACTCGAAATTGCACCCATATTCAATAAAGCATCACTTGTTGCGTAACGTCCAAGTTCTACCATTCCACCTGCACATTGCGTATTGATGATGAGATGAATTTCATTATTGGTAAGTTCTTTTAATAATTCGATGAACCAATCGTCAGTGAAAATATTTCCAGTTCCAAAAGCTTCAATAATAAACGCTTTCATATTTGGCGCTTTCAAAACACTTTCGATAAAAGAGCGATTCATACCAGGGAAAATCTTTAATACACCAACATCAACATTAAGATTTTTATTGATACTAAGTTGATCTGTAACTGTATTTTTTAACAACAAATCTTCTTTAACTTCTAAATGAACACCAGAAACTCCTATAACTGGATAATTAGGTGATTCGAAAGCATCAAAGTTTTCTGCATTAATCTTAGTTGTTCTATTTGCACGGAATAATTTGTACTCAAAATACACACATACTTCTTTGATGATTGGTTGATTATCTTTTTTCAACGATGCTAATTGAATAGACGTAATCAAATTTTCTTTGGCGTCAGTTCGCAAATCTCCAATTGGTAATTGAGAACCAGTAAAAATGATTGGTTTCTCAAGATTATCAATCATAAAACTCATTGCAGATGCCGTATACGCCATCGTATCTGTGCCATGTAATACAACAAAACCATCATAGTTTTCGTAATTTTGCTGAATTGTTTCGGCAATTTCTATCCAATATTTCGGTTTCATATCAGAAGAATCAATTGGCGTTTCGAAACTATGATAATCGAAAGAACAGTCCAAAAGGCTTAATTCTGGAATTCTCTTCAATAAATTATCAAAATTAAAAGGTTTTAAAGATTGATCGCCATAGTCTTTGGCCATTCCAATTGTACCACCTGTATAAATCAATAAAATTTTTGTCTGCATGGGGTTTTGATTAATTTCTGGATAAAATTAACCATTCTAAAAAATCTGTACAATACCTTTTCAAAAACGCTCATAATTTGCTAAATTGGGTAAAATAATTGTAAATAGAATTTTAAAATATAAACTTGATGAAAACATTACTTTTAGCCATTACAACTTTGATTACATCTGTCGCTGTTTTTGCACAATCTGATGAAGGATTATTTGAAGTAGAATATGAAATGAATGGACAAGATTTAAAATCATTTGCTTTTTCGACGGATAATTGTGCCCAAAGTTTGATTGTAAAATCGTGGGAAAATTGGGTGACAAACAAAGAAGGAGCTTCAGGATTTCTTAAAAAGCATGAAGCCAATAATATCAAGTTCAAGAATTCGCAAGATGTGTATAAATCAGTTATTAGTTTGGTGGAGGAAGAAAATGGGAAAACAACTGTGATTAACACATTGACAGATCAAAATGGAATGACATTTAATAGTCATTCTGCAGAATTTGATTTAATTTATAATCAATTACAGGATTTAGCCGTCAAAACAAAACAAAGTTGTGTACGAACTGAATTGAAATTAGCAAATGAAAATATGATTCGTTTAACAAAAGAGAATGCGGATGCGCAAATAAAGAAAGGAAGCTCGATCAAATCATATTTAAAAAATAGTAATACACTTCTAAAATTAGAAAGTAAAAAGCAAGCCTTAGGCGATAAATTGGATTTAGTCGTGAATCAATTAGAACGAGAATCTGACGATAAAATGATGGATGGATTGATGAAGAAAAAAATAAAAACAGAAAATGCTTTGCGTACAATTGAAGATCAAGTTGTTTCATTGAACGGAAAAATACAAATAGAAGAGGATAAAGATAAAGGACTTGATGCAAAGATTAATCAATTAACAACTCAAATTCAACAACAGCGATTGATGAGCGAAAATTTGAAAAAGAAATATTCATCAATTGCACGATAATTGTAAGAGAAATAGTATATTTACTAAAAATCAACAAATAAATATTATTAAAATCAACTCACTATGGGATTATTTTCATTTATTAAAAATGCCGGAGAAAAAGTCTTCGGAGGAGCAGAAACTCCAGAAGAAAAAGCAGCTAAAGTAAAAGAACAAGTAGCAAAACAAGGTTTTGATTTATCAGGAGTTACATTTTCTGCTGATGGAGAAAAAATTGTAGTTTCAGGAGAAGCTCTGGATATCAACGAAAAACAAAAAATCTTAGCAACAGCAGGAAACATTGATGGAGTAGAAGCAGTAGAAGATCAATTAACGTTAAAAACACCTTTAAAAATTGAAATTCCAGATATTTCTAAAACAATGTACACTGTGCAAAGTGGAGATTCTTTATCTAAAATTGCCAAACAAGTTTATGGAGATCCAATGCAATATCCAAAAATTTTCGAAGCAAATAAACCAATGTTAAAACACGAAGATAAAATTTATCCAGGACAAGTATTGTATATTCCTCAGGATTAATAGAATAGAATTTAGATAAGATATTAAAACTCCTACAACCTTACGATTGTGGGAGTTTTCTATTTTTACAGCATGGTTTTTGAGGAATATTTAGTTCCAATAAAAAATAATAACATATATTCGTATAACTGAAATAAAAAAATAATTATGAAAGTTTCAATTTTGCCAGTAGCGGTTATCGCTGCTTCAACTTTATTTAGTTGTGTGAGTCAGAAGAAGTATGATGAATTACAAAATAAATTCAATTCTGCTTATTCTGAGAACCAAGGATGTCAAACAGAATTAGCTGTAGCGAAAGCCAAATTAGCTAATTACGAGGCTAATCAAGGTCAATACGAGAACACAGTTCAGAGTGAAAGAAACCAAATTAAACAATTACAAGAGCAATTGAAAAATTGTATTAATGGTGGTTCTAAAAATGTGTCTGAATTAGTTAACGAGATCAACCAATCGAATAAATACATCAAACACTTGATTGATGCAAAAAGCAAATCAGATAGTTTGAATATGGTTTTAACAAACAACTTAACTCGTTCTTTATCAAGCAATGAAGCAAAGGATGTTGATGTAAAAGTATTAAAAGGTGTGGTGTATATTTCATTAGCAGATAATATGTTGTATAAATCTGGTAGCTATGAGATTTCACCTGCTGCAGGAGAAACTTTAAGTAAAATTGCAAAAATCATCAATGATTATAAAGACTACGATGTATTGATTGAAGGTAACACAGATAATGTGCCAATTTCTAAACCAAACATCCGTAACAACTGGGATTTATCTGCTTTACGTGCATCATCTGTAGTACAAGCATTACAAAACCAATATGGTGTTGATGGAAAACGTTTAACAGCTGGTGGTCGTGGAGAATACAATCCATTAACTACAAACGCTACCCCTGAAGGAAAATCACAAAACCGTCGTACACAAATTATTATCTTACCTAAGTTAGATCAATTTATGGATTTAATTGGACAAGCTCCAAAAAGTTAATTAGATAAATAATTCGAATTATTATAAAAAGAGCCACTCTAAATACACTGCCCCCAAAAAGTTAGACACTTTTGGGGGCATTTTTTATGACAAGAAAAGTAAAATATGGTGTAGCATTT
>NZ_JACALO010000013.1:0-69082 GCF_030328185.1 Empedobacter sp. 225-1
TACAAATACGAATATATGTACTGTTTAAAATAAAATTTTATTGGTCTAATCCTGTATCATTTTTTCAGGACGTTACAAGAATTATTTTTTGATTATTTTCTTTGTTACATCTTTTCCATCAATAGTAGATTTTAAGATATAAGTACCTTTTGGCAAAGAAGAAACATTAATTTGTTTTTGATCTGAGTTAAGAACTTTCTGTCCAGCCATATTGTATAAAATAGATGAAGAAACTTGTCCTTTTGTTTCAATATTAATTACATCTGTAGTAGGGTTTGGATATACTTCAAATTTTGTAGTATTTACTTCAGAAGTTCCTAATTTAGGTAATGAAATAAGGAAAGATACAGTTCCCATGTCGGTTCTTCCTAAACCAACAATTTTAGTTCCGTCTTTAGACATTCCTAATGGTAAAGCGAAAGTAATTCCTAAATCATCATATCCTAATGAACTTACATATTCGTTAAGTTCAACACGTCCAGTTTTTTCTGTCCAAATAAAACCTTCACCCATTGCTGCTGGTCCTGGCCATGGTCTATAAAATCCTACAACAACGCTACCATCTCTACTGATAGCACTTGACATTCCATTAAAATAGATACCTTGATCCGGATGTTCAATTTTTTGCACACCAGTTTCTTTACTATAACGCATTGCGATATCATCACCTGTTGCACCTATCATCCATTTACCATCTCCAGAGATACCTCCTAGTTCTAGTACTTCATAGCCTTCTTGATCTAAAACTTGGTGTCTTTCACCATTTTCCCAATATACACCCCAACGATCCCAGTTAGTATCATGCCAGCCAACTGCAATTTTTCCATCATCACTAATTCCGTTTGCACGAGAGTAATACTCTCCATCTGTTTTTAAATCAGTAAAACCAGTAGTTTCATTCCAGACTACTCCATGAAAACTACCATCAGGAGTTTCAGCTAAACCAGAAATGTATTTTCCATCTGCACTCATTCCCCAAACAGAACTTATATCTTGACTACGTCCTCCGATGCCTCCTAAGTATTTCCAAGTATCTTTTTCAATATCATATATAGACATTTGGTTTTTTCCATCAGTAGGATTCATTGTCATTGCAGCGATTTTCTTACCATCTTCGGTAACTAATACAGAACCTCCATTTGCAGTGTCAGGAGCAATTTCTCCTAGTAATTGAATACCTTTATCTGGAGTCCAATAATAATTATTATCAACAGTATTTAAAGTTACAACTTTTCCGTCTGTAGACACACTATATGCAGTTTGTCCATCACCAATTACATAAACTTGTGCATTTACAAAGTTTGAACCTACTAATAGTGCAGATAAAAATGCAATACTTTTAAGTTTTGAGTAAATCTTTTTCATTTTAAAATTTGTGTTAATTATTTCAATCATAAAATTAGAATTATTACTGTATGGTAAAGTGGCTTTATATTAATGTTTTATTGTTTTCCGATTTATTAAAGTTTAAATAATTTATAATCAGTAATTTATTCATTTGAAGTAGTTTGATTATTATAAAGAAATTCATTGAATTCATTGATGAATTATTAAAGAAAAGAGCTAGTAATAATATTATTTTAAAAAAAATTTGGCGCATTGAACTAAAATAATGAATGTAAAATTATCGAACATGAATAAATATTTATTCAAAATATTTACGAATTAGAGAATTGGTTTGTTTTTTGCTTAATTCGAGCAAATATAATTAGGCAATAAAGAAAAGGAATACTATTTTTGGACTATGCAGCTTTCCTCTAAACAAAAGTTTTTTCAATATCTCAAAAAATCAATTAATTTTTTTCAAAATTTATTGAATCTCTTAAAACTTGTACTGACAGAAAGACAATTTTTGTACTTGTCATGTATTTTAGTTGCGATTTCATCTGCATTTGCTGTGATCGTTTTAAAAACATTTGCACACATCGTTTTTCAATTTACAGTTTACATTAATAATTTAGTTAAGCTTCCTTATATTAATAGTATACTTCCGATTATTGGGATTTTGCTTACGGTTATTGTTGTGCAAAAATTTTTGAATGGTTCAATAGAAAAAGGAACTTCTCAAATTATGATTGCTGTAGCTAAAAAATCAGGAATAATGCCTAAAAAACAAATGTATGCACAAATTGTTACCAGCTCTTTAACTGTTGGTATGGGTGGTTCAGCAGGTTTAGAGTCGCCAATTACCATCACAGGTGCAGCCTTTGGATCAAATTATGCACAATACTATAGGTTTAAATATAAAGAACGTACTTTGTTATTGGCATGTGGAGTTGCGGCAGGTATTGCAGCGGCTTTTAATGCGCCAATCGCAGGTGTATTATTTGCTATAGAAATTGTATTAGCAGATATGAGTGTTACTGCTTTTATTCCATTGTTGTTATCCTCTGCAACAGGAGCTTTGATTGCAAATTTAACATTGAAAAGTAATATGTTATTATCATTTCGGTATGCTTTAGGTTTTGATTATCATAATGTGATTTTTTATGTTATTTTGGGTGTATTGGCAGGCTTTATTTCTGTTTATCATGCCAGATTATTTCGTAAAGTGGAACATCTTATTGGCAATTATTCGGATAATGTTTATTGGCGAGCAATGGTTGGAGCAGGGAGTTTAGCAATTTTGATTTTCTTTTTTCCCACTTTATTTGGAGAAGGTTATGAAAGTATTAAATATTTAGCAAATGATGAAGCAGGTTTTATTCTGAATAATTCTTTGTTAGAAGATTTTAGGACTAATCAATGGGTTGTTTTAGCCTTTGTTTTTGTAACTATTTTAATAAAATCTATTGCAACAGGATTGACATTAGGAAGTGGTGGAAACGGAGGAAATTTCGCACCATCTTTGTTTGTTGGCTCATATTTGGGCTATGTTGTCGCAAAAGTATTTAATCTCATCGGTTTCAAAGATGTTCCTGTAGGAAATTTTACTGTTGTTGGAATGGCAGCAGTTTTGAGTGGATTATTTCATGCACCTTTAACAGCTATTTTCTTGATTGCAGAAATTACAGGAGGTTATGGATTAATGATTCCACTGATGATTGTCTCTTCTATCAGTTTTGCAATTTCTAAACGTTATGACAAATATTCGATGGATATATACGCAATAGCGGATAAAGGAATTGTTTTTACCTCGGATAAAGATCGTAATCTTTTTAATAAAATAGATTTATTTTCTATTTACATCAAGAATATTAAAACATTGACAGTTTATGATTCAATAGAAGATATCAAAACTATTTTTTCGACTACTACCCAAGATTTTATTCCTGTTTTAAATGAAGATCAATCTATTCATGGAATTATCGTTTTAGACAATATTCGATCATTTATTTTTAAGGATAATTTAGAGGGAAAAAGTTATCTTGAATGCATTACAAGCGCTTCTTCTACATCAATCTTTACAAACGCAGCAACTGTGATGAAGATGATGGAAAGTAAAAAAACAGAATATATTTTATTAACTAAAAAAGGTAAGTTTGAAGGCTATGTTACAGAAAGTTTATTGCTTGAGAATTACCGTTCTAATTTGAATAAATTACGAATAGAATAATGTTTTAATTCTGAATGCCTTTAAAAATTAATTCATAATTATCATATTTTTTTCGAAGTCGTTGTTTTGCTTTTTTAACAGAATCTGGCGTTATACCTAACAAATGAGCTATTTCTATATTCGTTAAACCTAATTTTGTAAGGTAAATAATCCGTAAATTTGATTCAGTTAAATCTGAAAAATTATTTTCTAAATACGATACAAAATCAGCCTTTTCAGATGCAAAAACTTTTTTAAAGTTATTCCAATTTTCATCCGTCATCAAATGAGATTTCAACAAATTATTCAATTGTAATTCATGTTCTTCTGTTTTTTTATTGGATGATTTTGATAAATTATCAATTTCTTTATTCAATATTTCTATCTGTGTATTTTTATCAGCTAAATATATCTTGTAAGAATCTAAGGTTTTATTAGCCTTATTTAAGCGGCTTTCAGACTTTAATTTTTCATTATGTAATTTTAATACTTTGTTGTCATTTATAGAATTTTGAATTTTCATTTTTCTTTTAAATGATATAAAAACGAATAAAACAATGATAGTTAGTAAGATAGAAATAATTATAAGTGCATTTTTTAGCAGAATGGTTTTTTCACGTTTTATTTTTTCAGTTTCATATTTATAATCAAAATTATTTTTTTGGATATTCCAATTTATGTCATTGATTACATTTTCACCATCCGTAAGCTTTATTTCAGTTTCTAACTCACTTAATTTGCGTCGAAAATCGAGTTCTTCTGCTGTATTTCCTTTTTTTATAGCAATATCCAGTAAAAGTGTGAAGATATCTTTCTCAAAACTATTAAGATAAGCTTTTCCAGAAGTGTATTTTTTTGCTTCGTTTAATATTTCTTTTGCCTCATCAATTCTGTCTAACTGCAAATATAATTTTCCAAGTTGAATATTAGCGTACATTAAATTTCTATGATTTTTACTTTCTCTAGAAATTTCGATATCCGTTATTAAATTTTGAATTGCAAGCTCATATTCTTTATTTTGAATTTGAATACCAGCAATATCTCCTAACGCTTTTGCATACCTAATTTTATCATTATTCTTTACGGCGTGTTCTTTGGTTTGATTAAAATAATGATTAGCCTTTGCGGTATCTTTTTTTTCAAGGAAAATATGTCCAATGGCATTCAGAATTGAGCCGTATTCATTGTCTTTTTTATTTGCATATTGCAGTGCCAAAAATAGATATTTTTCACTTTTATCCAATTCTTTTACATTCATAAAGAAAAAAGCATTTTTTTTGTAAACATCACTTTTCTGGAAAACATTATTATTGTCTGCAAAATCTAATAACTTAGACGATTCCATAAAATAAGGATAAGCCTTTAAATATTGATTATAACTATAGTAATAGTAACCAAATTGAGTATTTATCCAAATTTGCATATCTATTAAGCCTAAATCTTTTGCAGTTTTTCTTGCAGAATTAAAAAGTTGTTCACTTTTTGGATTTAATTTATCTAATTTTTCAGCATAAATATTGGCTAATAAAGTTTGATAAATAATATTCAGATTTTTTGAAACGTAATCATTTGATTTACTACGTAGAATATCAAAATTTCTTTTTAATTGAATAGAATCTTTCACATCTTTATTTTGATTAATTACATAATCTAATAGCACTAAATCTTTTGCTTCTCGACTGGAAGTAAATGAAGTTGTAAATAAAGTGTTACATAGTATAAACGTAAATAAAATAAAGATTCTATGCATACATATTTTTTATCAAAGATAATAGTAAAATTTATTTATATTAACATATTGTTAATTAGCAGTCTATAAATTATTAACTTTGATTATTCTCGAAAAATATATCATCTTAAAAAGATAGATCTATAACTAATTTATAATTTTAATATAATTGAGCGTGATGATTTCATCTAAAAATTATTAATGTTGTTGTTTTTTCTAATGATTATCTCTAAAATGTTTTTTTATTCTAAATTTTTATATTACTTAAATGTTTGTTAAACAGTCTTTTATTGTTTGTCCCCTTTGATGTCCCCCACAAAAAAATGATTTTTATTTTAGATGTGCATAATTTTGACACAAGTTATTAGACGATTACTAATGCTAACCTATAAAGCAAACTACATGATAACTTTAACAACTTAAACCTATTATATTAATTACAAAATGAATTCCTCTAAAGACGACTCTTAGAGGAATTTTTTTTGTATTATTTTCTTCGTAATTTGGTCTTAGAATTTTTATAATGGAAAGATTAAAGAAAATAAATTACTCAGTGTTAGATTTGGCTTATGTTAGAGAAGGAGAGTCATTAAATCAGACATTTGAAAATACATTAGAAAATGCGAAATTTGTAGATGAAATAGGTTATAGTCGTTATTGGCTTTCGGAACATCACAATATGCAAAATGTCGCAAGTGCTTCAACTTCACTTTTAATCGGCTATGTAGCAAATGGAACATCAAAAATAAAAGTGGGTTCGGGTGGAATTATGCTCCCAAATCATTCTACTTTATCGATTGCAGAGCAATTTGGAACATTAGATGCCCTTTATCCAAATCGGATAGATTTAGGTCTTGGTCGTGCTCCAGGTACGGATCAGTTAACAGCGTCTATTTTACGTCGTGGCAATAATTTTATGAATTATAATTTTGAAGCTGAAATCAAAGACTTACAAAACTATTTTAGCACCGATAATAAAGATAGTAAAGTTCGTGCAATTCCTGGAGAAGGTGCAAATGTGCCACTTTACATTTTGGGCTCTAGTACAGATTCGGCTTTTTTGGCGGCTAAATTAGGTTTACCTTACGCTTTTGCTGGGCATTTTGCGCCTCAACAGTTTTATAACGCGGTCGAAATTTATCGTTCTCAATTTCAACCTTCAGAATTTTTGAAAGAACCTTATACAGTTGCTTGTGTTAATGTAATTGCATCAAATACAGACGAGCAAGCACATTATTTATCCATGTCAATGTACCAAGCTTTTCTCAATATTATTACCGATAAACGTCAACCAATTGTGCCACCAGAAAAAACACAATTAGAGCTCGCTTCACCAGAACAGAAATACATGCTAAAAGGTATGACCGCATTATCTTTTATTGGGAGCAAAGGTACTTTATCGCAAGCTTTTGATGAATTTATTTTCGAATCTAAAGTAGATGAAATAATGGTTTCTACAAATGTTTTTGATCAAAAAGCAAAAAGAAAATCGTATCAAATAGTAAGTGAATTGTTTCGTTAAATGAACCAAAAAAAATCATTCTCAAAAGTCGCTTATTATTGGATGTTTATTGATCAGTTTAAAGATCAATTTACACTTATTTTGATGTTTAATCTTTTGCTTTTCTTTGTTGCAAATCATTGGAGTTACCTCGTTCCTGAAGTTTATTTATTTGTCAATCACAAAGATGTTTTTAATTTATTTCGAGAACAATTTGTACCAACTGCTTTTTTCGAAGTATTGGCTTATACTTATTTGGGTTCATTATTCCTTCATTTGGGAATGTATAAATTGAATAAAATATGGATTTTTAGATTAAATGCATTACTTCTAATCATCGTTTCGACTTATTTTTGGACAATTCCTTCTTTGCAAAGCCTAAAAATGGTACTAGAAAGAATGCATCCTTATTTTATCTTAGCAATTGTGGGACAAATCGCTTTGTATTTAATCGTTGGGAATGATTTTTTTTGCCTTATCAAAAATAAAAGAAAACAAGCCAAAATCAATCATTCTTAGTTATATTTGCCAAAACTTAATTTTACAAAAATCAAACTATGTACTCATTTGATAAATTTCACGAATTAATTTCCGAAACAATCGATAACAATCCATTTTCTAAAAATCCAGAAGAATTATACGAACCAATGGATTATATTTTGAATATTGGAGGTAAAAGAATTCGTCCAATTTTGACTTTATTGGGAACTGATTTGTTTGATGGTGATGTTCAAAAAGCATTGAAACCTTCTTTAGCAATCGAGTTTTTTCATAATTTTTCGTTGATGCACGACGATATTATGGATAATGCTTCTTTGAGAAGAAACAAAGCGACTGTTCATGAAAAATTTGGATTGAATACAGCAATTCTTTCTGGTGACGCCATGTTGGTAAAAGCTTATCAATATTTAGAAGATATGGAACCTGAATTGTTTAAGCGTTCTACGAAACTTTTTTCACATACAGCTTTAGAGGTTTGTGAAGGACAACAATTGGATGTTAATTACGAAACGAAATTAAATGTTTCGTATGAAGATTATATCAAAATGATCTCTCTTAAAACAAGTGTTTTACTTGGTTGTGCCCTAAAATTAGGCGCGATGATTGGAAATGCTTCTGAAGAAGATGCAGATAAATTATACCAATATGGTTTGAATTTAGGTATTGCATATCAGTTGAAAGATGACTATTTGGATGTGTTTGGTAGCCTTGAGCATTTAGGTAAAAAACATGCCGGTGATATTTTCGAGAATAAGAAAACAATTCTTTATATTTCAGCTTTAGAGGCTGCAAATGAGGAAGAAAAGGAAGAGTTATTATATTGGTATAGTTCAAATACCGATAATATAGATAAGGTATATGCGGTAGAAAAATTATTCAGAAAGCTGAATGTAAACCGTAAATTATCGACCTTAATTAGAGAATATACTAATAAAGCGCATAGTTATTTGGATCAAATTGATGTTCCAGAAGAACGAAAAACGTATTTAAGAGAATTGAGTGAAGTTTTAATTGATCGTGAAGGATAAGAAAAATGCAATTTAGAACGACTTTCCAAATTCAACCTTCTGATTTTAAGCTGCATCATCAACATCAAATTTTGACGATTGGTTCTTGCTTTTCAGACAAAATTGGAAAATATTTAGTCGATTTAAAATTTAATGCATGTGTTAATCCGTTTGGCGTAATTTTTAATACAATTTCTATTCAAAAATTAATCGAAAGAAGCATTCATAAAAAATACTTTACAACTGCAGATGTACATCAGAATGGAGAAGAATTTTTCTGTTTTGATGTACATTCGTCGTTTAATGCACTTACAAAAGTTGAAGTTTTAGAGAGATTAAATTCAACTCTGGAGCAAGTTTATCAGTTTATTTACTCTTGTGATGTTGTAATGATAACCTTGGGAACTTCATGGATTTACGAATGGAAAAACACCAATCAAATTGTTGCAAACTGTCATAAAGTTGAGGCAAAACAATTTGAAAAAAAATTGTTGACTACTAAAGAAAATCTAAAATCGTTAGAATTAATTGTTTCAGATTTGAAGAAAATTAATCCAAACATCAGATTGATTACAACAGTTAGTCCAGTTCGTCATACAAAAGATGGAATAATCGAAAATAATGTGAGTAAAGCAAGATTAATAGATGCTTTGTATCAACTGAATCTTCAATATAATCAAGTTGACTATTTTCCTTCTTACGAATTGGTTTTGGATGATTTGAGAGATTATCGTTTTTTTAAAGAAGATCTTATTCATCCTTCTAAACAGGCAGTTGATTACATTTGGGAAAAGTTTTCAGCAACTTATTTAGAGCAATCAACACATACTATTAATCAAAAAATAAACAAAGTCATTTCAGCGATGAATCATCATCCTTTTAATGAAGAATCAGAAAATCATCAAAAATTTTTAGTTAAAACAATTGCTTTGATGAATGAATTAGAAAAAGACAATCAGCTTGATTTTTCGCTTGAAAAAGAATGTTTAAGATCAAAATTAAAACAATGTTAATTGATACACATACACATCTTTATTCAGAACAATTTGAAAATGATAGAGATGAAGTAATTGCGCGAGCAAAAGAAAATGGAGTAGAGCGACTTTATTTGCCTGCAATCGACAAAAGTTATACAGACAAAATGTTGGCATTAGAAGCTCAACATCAAGATTCGATGTTTGCGATGATGGGATTGCATCCGTGTTCGGTTCATCCATACACAATAGAAGAGGAATTAACTCATGTTCGCGAATGGATTGACAAACGTTCATTTAAAGCGATTGGTGAAATTGGAATCGACTTGTATTGGGAAAAAGAATTTCTAAAAACACAACAAGATGCATTTAAAACGCAGATTGAATGGGCAAAAGAAAAGAATTTACCAATTGTGATTCATTGTCGTGATGCATTCAACGAAGTTTTTGAAGTATTAGAGGAAGTGAAAGACGAAAAATTATTCGGAATTTTTCATTGCTTTTCAGGAACAAAAGAAGATGCGCAACGTGCAATTGATTTCAATTTAAAATTAGGAATTGGAGGAGTCGTAACATTTAAAAATGGTAAAATAGATCAATTTTTAGGTGATTTTGACATTAATCATATCGTTCTCGAAACAGATTCACCTTATTTAGCGCCAGTTCCGTTTCGTGGGAAACGAAATGAAAGTAGTTATCTAACATATATTTGTGATAAATTAGTAGATATTTATCACAAAACACCAGCTGAAATAGCAACAATTACAACAAAAAATGCATTAGACATTTTCGAACGTTAGGAAAAATCAGAATAGAAAAATTATATTTGCAAAAGAAAACCTTTGACAAAATGAAATACAAAAGAATATTACTTAAATTAAGTGGAGAAGCATTAATGGGAGATTTACAATATGGTATCGATCCAAATATGCTGAAACAATATGCTCAACAAATTAGAGAAGTAGCAGAACTTGGTTGCGAAGTGGCAATCGTAATTGGAGGAGGTAATATTTTTAGAGGTGTTCAGGGTGTAGCTTCTGGTATGGATCGCGTACAAGGAGATTACATGGGAATGTTGGCTACCGTGATAAATAGTATGGCATTACAAGGAGCTTTGGAAGATGCTGGAGTTAATACGCGTTTACAAACAGCTATTCGTATGGAACAAATTGCAGAACCATTTATCAAAAGAAGAGCGACGCGTCATTTAGAAAAAGGTCGTGTAGTAATTTTTGGAGCTGGAACAGGAAATCCGTACTTTACAACAGATACAGCTGCTGTATTAAGAGCAATTGAAACACAAGCAGATGTTATTTTGAAAGGAACACGTGTGGATGGAATTTATACAGCTGATCCAGAAAAAGATCCAACTGCAGAAAAATTTGAAACAATTTCTTATCAAGAAGTGTACGATAAAAACTTAAAAGTAATGGATATGACAGCTTTTACTTTGAGTGAAGAGAATAATTTACCTATTATTGTATTTGATATGAATACAGATGGTAACTTGAAAAAATTAATATTAGGAGAAAACGTAGGTACTCTTGTAACAAATAAATAAATCCCGAAATGGAAGAATTAGATCTAATTTTAGAAACGGCAAAGGAACAAATGCAAGGAACAGTTGATCACTTAAATGTTGCATTTGACAAATTAAGAGCAGGTAAAGCAAATCCTGCTATGTTAAGTTCAGTTCGTGTTGATTATTACGGTAGTTTATCTCCGTTAACTCAAATTGCAAACGTAAATACACCAGATGCAATGACATTGAGCATTCAACCGTACGAAAGAAATTTAATTGGTGAAATCGAAAAAGCAATTATTAATGCTAATTTAGGTTTTGCACCTTCTAACAATGGAGATTCTATTATTATTAGTATTCCACCAGTAACAGAAGAGCGTCGTAAAGAGTTGGTGAAAATGGCGAAAGCTGAAATGGAAAATGCAAAAGTTTCTATTCGTAATGCTCGTCAAGACGCAAACAAAGCGCTGAAAAGTACAAAAGATGCATCTGAAGACATGGTGAAAGATTACGAAACACGTGTACAAGGATTAACGGATAAGTTTTCTAAGAAATTAGAAGAAGCTTTAACGAAAAAAGAAGCTGAAATCATGAAAGTTTAATCTTTCAAGAAAAAAAGATATTTTAAGGCAGCGTTTCGCTGCTTTTTTTATTTATTTGCATAATCAATTTCAAAAAATGAAGAACTATTTATTCTTGCTAAATTTCTGTATTTCAATTGCTGCATTTGCTCAAATAAAAGTAAGAGTTTTCGATGCTCAAGATGAATTTCGTTTAACAGGTGCCAACATTTATAGCGATACAAAACAATTTCTTGGTCAAACAGATGATTTGGGAGAATTGAACATCAACGATTCAATTCATTTTATTGATGTGATAAAAAACGGATATTTTACAGAAAGTATTCAGACTAACGGAAAAAAAATAGTCGAAATTATGATGAAACCATCTTTCATTAGTTTAGATGAGGTAACCTTTACCACTAACGATTCTGTAGGACGAAATATCATCATCAAAGCCATTCGCAATCAATCCAAAAACACGATCAAAAAAGGAGGTAATATCTTTTTGAAATCATACACCAAATTCTGGAGTACAGTAAATAATGATTCGATTCCTTATATTATTCAACCACAGAATCAAAAGGATTCTGTCAATAATCAATGGAAAAAACTGTTAGATAATAGCCACTTATTTTTAGGTGAACGTGCGATGGATCATAAAGTTTCGAAACGATTAGGTTTGAAAAATATCGTTCAATCTTCTCGAATTTCTGGTATGCGTTCTCCGTTATATGAATATTTGGCAATGCAACCGATTGCATTTAATTTTGATCAAGATAAAATCAATTTTTTCTTCAATGGAATTGTTAATCCTATAAGTAGAGAAGGTCTTTCTCATTACCGTTATGGTTTTAAAGAAGATATTTTTATTGAAGGAAGAAAAACAGCAGTTGTTAGCTTTTTTCCATCTATCAAATCAGAAAAACGTCAGATCAAAGGAACGCTTTGGATTGATGACAAAACTAATGCTTTAATCAAATTCGAAGGAGAAAATACAAGTGCCAATTATGTTGCGGAGTTAGAAGCTGATTGGAAACTGAACAATGGAACTTGGGTGCCGAATCAGCAAAAATATCGCATGGAGGCTGGAAATTTCAAGGTTACTGAAAAATTAGCATCAGACGATTTTATAGATAAAAAAGAAAAAATATGGATTAATCTCGAAACAACTTTCAAGGATATTCAAAATCCAGCTCATTTTAAGCGTAATGAATTTTTAGGTTACGAAGACGAAATTTCGTTTCAAAATATGAACGAAAAGAAATGGGATAATGTGATGGAAGATTATCGAGATAATTCGTTGTCGAATAAAGAGCGAAATACCTACACAACAATTGATAGTATTGGCGATAAATATAAATTAGAACGTCAAATGAAGTTAATGCGTATTATCAATTCAGGAGGAAAATTATCGTTAGGAAAAGTTGATCTTGATTTGACAAAAATTTTAGCGTTTAATGATTACGAAGGTTTTCGACTTGGGGCTGCTTTTAATACAAACGAAAACTGGAGCGACAAATATTCATTGAATGCGTATTCTGCTTACGGTTTTAAAGACGAAACATTCAAGTTTGGTTATGGAGGAGATTATTTTGTGAATAAACCTTATTCAGGTCGAATTTTCGCAAAATATTCACAAGATGTTTCTGCTTCTGGAAAAACTCCAATTTTATTACAATCAAATTATACACGTTTAATCAGTGGTGCATTTAGTAATATTTATAACCGCGAATATTTTTCTTTTAAACGATATTCTTTTGGTTATGAACAAGATATATTTAAGAATGTAACCTTCAATATTTCGACAAATTACGAAAAACAACAAGCAGAATTTAATTATTCATTCTTAAATACGAATGGTTGGTACGATTTGTATAACACGCAATTAGCAATTCGTTTTGCACCAAAAGACAAATTTATCAGAACGCCCTACGGAAAAGTGACTGTTAATAGTGGTAAATCTGTTTTCTATGCAACACTAACCAAATATTGGGATGTGTTCAATTCGGACTATAATCCATTGCGTTTTAATGTTTCTTACTTTGATGTTTTTGATACGCGTGTAGGTAAAACCAATTTAAACATCAACGCAGGTTGGGTTGAAGGTAAAATGCCGTTGATGAACTTGTTCGAAGGACAAGGTAATGCAAAACGAAATGATGTTGCTAACTTTGGTGTTGGAGGTTTAACAAATTTCGAAACAATGCGACCAGGAGAATTTTATTCGGATAAATTTGTATCTTTTCAGTTGAAACATATTTTTGCTGGTGTGAAGGTTGGAAACAGAATTATTTTCCCTCAATTTGTTTACCGTGGTGTTTTAGGGGATATGGAAGATAGAGCAGATCATCAAAATTTAGAGTTTAAAACATTGAATCATTATTACCACGAAACAGGAGTTGAAGTAAATAATTTAATTTTCAAAACATTTGGTTTAGGCGCTTTCTATCGTTTAGGTGCATATTCAGAAGAAAAATTTCAAGATAATTTCTATTTAAAATTAACGGTTAATTTGAATTTCTTGTAGGGTGCAATTTTATCATTCTAAATTCGCTTCATAATCGCTCATTTTAAAAGCTAAAATCACTTCAAAAAATAAACTAAAATCAAAAATCCTTTACATTTTTATTGAAATTGTAAAGGATTTTTAGGTTGGTTAAAAAATATTCGCAAAAATTATGCCTATAATTTTTATAACTTTAAATAATAACTAAATTTGTAAGGATAAATTAAAAAAATATGCAATCGTACGGAATTAAAGCCTTATTAGAAAAAGGCAAGGATTTGTTGCTACAGGAAGTAGTTGTAAATGGATGGGTAAGATCGTTCAGAAGTAATCGTTTCATCGCGTTGAATGACGGTTCTACAATTAATAATATTCAAGTAGTAATAGATTTCGAAAATTTTGACGAGTCGATTATAAAACAAATTTCTACAGCTGCGTCTTTACAAGTAAAAGGAGAAGTCGTAGAAAGTGAAGGAGCAGGTCAAGAGATTGAAATCATTGCGAAAGAAATCAAAGTTTTAGGAACTGCGCCGTCAGAAGATTTAAAAGGAACTATTTTACAACCAAAACAGCACAGTTTAGAGATTTTGCGAGAGCAAGCGCATTTACGTTTCAGAACAAATGTTTTTGCTGCAACAATGCGTGTTCGTAATGCCTTAATGTTTGGTATTCACAAATATTTCAACGAAAATGGATTTTGTTACATCAATACGCCTATTATCACAGGTTCTGATGCTGAAGGAGCAGGAGAAATGTTTCATATCACTAACTTAGATATGGATAACCTACCTAAAAATGAAGAAGGGAAAGTAGATTATACACAAGATTTCTTTGGTAAAGCGACGAACTTAACGGTTTCTGGACAATTAGAAGGAGAAACTGCAGCAATGGGATTAGGTAAAATTTATACATTTGGACCTACTTTCCGTGCAGAAAACTCGAACACATCTCGTCACTTAGCTGAATTCTGGATGATAGAGCCTGAAGTTGCGTTTTTCCGTTTAGATCAAAATATGGATTTGGCAGAAGATTTCATGAAATCTGTCATCACTTACGCAATGGAAACATGTCAAGATGATTTGAAATTCTTAGCTGAACGATTTGATAAAGAACAAAAACAAAAACCAGAAGCTGAGCGTTCTGAATTAGGTTTGATCGAACGTTTAGAATATGTATTAAACAACAAATTCATTCGTTTAAGCTATACAGAAGCAATTGATATCTTAAAAGATTCTAAACCAAATAAAAAAGGTAAATTTAAATATCCAATCGAAGGTTGGGGAGCAGACCTACAATCTGAACACGAACGTTATTTAGTTGAAAAACATTTTAAAACACCTGTAATTTTATTTGATTATCCAGCGGAAATCAAAGCATTCTATATGCGTATGAATGATGATGGAAAAACAGTTCGTGCAATGGACGTTTTATTCCCTGGTATTGGAGAAATTATCGGAGGTTCTGAGCGTGAAGAGCGTTTAGAAGTTTTAGATGAAAAAATGGAAAAATTCGGAATTGATAAAGAAGAATTATGGTGGTACCGCGACACAAGACGTTTCGGTTCTGTACCACATTCTGGTTTCGGATTAGGTTTAGAGCGTTTGGTATTATTTGTAACTGGAATGGGTAACATTCGTGATGTTATTCCTTTCCCGAGAACGCCGAACAATGCGGAATTTTAATAAGAAATAATTTACACGGATTTATGCTTAAATATTGTAACTTTAAGCTAAATCCGTTTTTTATATAAGCCAAAACCCAAAATATGTTAAAGCAGGAATTAAATTTAAAATTACAACAAAAACTATCGCCTCAACAAATTCAATTAATGAAGTTGGTTCAACTTCCTACGGTTGCTTTTGAACAACGCGTAAAGGAAGAGTTGGAAGAAAACCCTGCTTTGGATGATCAATCTTCTGAATACGATGATGATTATGGAGGAGAGCAGGAAGAATGGGATAATCAGAATGATGAATATGGCGATGAACAGGTTATCGATACAAGTGATATCAATATTGATGATTATTTGAGCGATGATGATGTCCCAAATTATAAAACATATACAAACAATTATAGTGACGACGATGAAGATAAATCTGTTCCTTATGCTCAAGGAGAAAGTTTTATCGATTTTTTAACCTCACAACTGTACACTTATCGATTGACTTCAGAACAATTTCAAATCGGTGAATTTATCTTAGGAAATATTGACGACGACGGTTATATGCGTCGTGATATTAAATCTTTGGTAGATGATTTGGCATTTTCACTTAATATTTATACTTCGCCAGAAGAAGTAGAAAATTTGTTGTTGAATTATATTCAACGAATGGATCCAATAGGAGTAGGAGCACGCGATTTGCAAGAATGCTTATTAATTCAGTTAGAAAATAAAACGCAAACACAAGCGGTTGAATTGGCAGAAAAATTAATTAATGAATCATTTGATGCGTTTACTAAAAAGCATTATTCGAAATTAATGGCAAAATATGACGTTGATGATAACGAATTACGCGATGCAATTACAGAAATAGAACGCTTGAATCCAAAACCAGGAAAATCTTTTTCAAGCAGTAGCAAAATTATTGAACAAATTACACCAGATTTTACAATCAATATCAATGATGGAGATTTAGAACTGACGTTAAATGGTCGAAATGTTCCTGAGTTGAAGATATCAAGTGCATTTGCTGAAATGTTGGATACCTATAAGAAAACTGAAAATAAATCGACACAACAGAAAGAGGCTGTGATGTTTGTTAAACAAAAGTTAGACTCTGCAAAATGGTTTATTGATGCGGTTCAGCAACGTCGTAATACGCTTTTGTATACGATGGAAGCGATAATGAAATTTCAAAAAGAATATTTCCTAACGGGTGACGAAACGAAAATCAAGCCAATGATTTTAAAAGATATTTCGGATCGAATTGGAATGGATATCTCGACAGTTTCTCGTGTGGCAAATTCTAAATATGTAACAACACCTTACGGAACATTTTTGATAAAAGATTTGTTCTCAGAATCGTTAACTAATGATGACGGAGAAGAAGTATCTACTCGCGAAATAAAACGTATTTTACAAGATGTAATTGCGGATGAAGACAAGCGTAAGCCTTTAACAGATGAAAAGTTAACAGAAATTCTAAAAGAAAAAGGTTATCCAATTGCTCGTCGTACAATTGCAAAATATCGCGAACAATTAAACATACCAGTTGCGAGATTAAGAAAAGAAATTTAAGAAATTCAATTTATATCAAAAAAAAGAGCTTTTTATAAAGCTCTTTTTTTGTTTTTATCCCAAGTTGTCATCCATTCAAAATAATCATCTTTGTATTGATTATCATTTAATTGAGTGATAATTTTTCGTTGAATATCTTTATTCAAATCATCGTCTATCACAGAAAAATTTAAGAAAATATCTTTTCCAGTTAATTTAGAAAAGAACTGTTCTTCTTTTAATTCGTGTAAAACTTCAATACATTTTTCATTTAATTGATTTTGGAACTGGTAAAACCAATCTTCATCATCGTCATGCTCATCAGCAATTTCTTTACAGATTTGATTGATTTCATTAAAAGATTCTTTTGCTCCCAGATAATCAAATTTCCATTCAGAAGGCTCGAATTTGTAGAAATGAAAATCGTCCTCATCCGCAACCTGTTCCAAATATTCAGTAGAATTTGCAGAAGGGTGAATGGCTATTTTCGACTCATTATTGCACAAAGCAAAGGCATATAGATCTTGTGAAGGATTTTCGTTATAAATTTCTAAAAAGGCTTGTTTGGTAGATTGAGCTAATTTATTTTTGAATTCATTGAAATCCATTCATTTATATTTTTTATTTGGCTGTTATTATTTTTCTTGAAATGTAGTGAAATTCTCTATATATTAAAAGTTTGTTGATTTATTTTTTTAAGACAAATTCTTATTTCTTTTCCATCTTATAGAACAATAAAATAACAAAACTGATCGCAAATGAAACACCCATTGCAAGCGCAGAAGCTTTCATTCCGCCCGAATATTCTATCAATAAACCATAAATAACTAAACCTAAGAACAAAGCAAATTTTTCGAATACATCATAAAAACTAAAATAGGTTGTTGTATCTTCTGTTTCAGGTAATAATTTTGCATATGTTGAACGTGATAAAGCTTGTAAACCGCCCATTACCAAACCAACCATTGCAGCCATAATATAGAATTGTGTTTTGACATTTGGATCATTTTTATTGATTAAATAACCTATAATACAGGTTATAATCCAGATGAATATACCGATAAGTAATGTCTTTTTATTGCCGATTTTTCCTGATAAATAAGAGAAAAACCATGCGCCTAATACAGCTTCGATTTGAATTAATAATATAGTCATAATTAATTCCGTAGATTGCATTCCAATTTCTGAGCTTCCAAACATGGCGGCCATTAAGAAGATGGTTTGCATCGCTAAGCTATAAAAGAAAAAGCCAGCTAAAAATACACGAATGTTTTTGTATTGATTGAGGTCGTGAAAAGTAAGTTTCAAATTTCTAAAACTTGACTTGATGATGTCTTTTGGAATTTCTCTTTCAAATTTGTGATTGGGTAATTTACTTAATGCAATTTGTCCGAAACCTAACCACCAAACACCTGTTAATAAGAAACTTATTCGTGTAAACATACCTTGATTTTCTTCTGGCGCAAATTGTATCATTGCCAAACAAATTGTCAATAAAATAACTGATCCAATGTAACCAAACATATAACCTTGTGCCGAAACTTTATCCATTTTCTCTTCCGAAACAATTTCTGGTAAATAGGCATTGTAAAACACTAAACTTCCCCAAAAACCAATACTTGCGGTGATATTGAGCAATAAAGCCAACCAAACCAAATCGCTCGATGTAAAGAAAAACATTCCAATACATGAAAAAGAACCTAAGTAGCAAAAAAAACGAAGAAATTTGATTTTATTCCCAATTAAATCAGCAATTGATGACAAAACTGGTGATAAAACGATGACAAAAAAGAAAGCAATTGCCAACGAAAAATTGAACGCTGATTCTGGTAATAGACCTAAGAACTTGATCGGATTGTTGTCCGTATCATAGGTCATTGCAGTATAATAAACGGGGAAAATAGCAGAAGCAATAACCAAAGAATGAACAGAATTTGCCCAATCGTAAGAAATCCAAGCTTTTATCAGTTTGGGATTATCTTTTGTATTCATAAATTTTTGATAGAATTGTTGTTAACTTAAAAATAATTAATTAATATTTTTTAAATAAAATTTTAAGTCTGAAAATTTTATCTATGATGAATTGGATTATTTTTTTCTTCTTACAGGTTCTTTATCGAGTACTTTTTGTGTATTCTCGTTTTCATTTATTAAAGGTGTATTCTCATCTTTTTGCTTTGGGCTTCGTAATTTTTCCAATAATCTTTTCGCTTGTTTTGCTTCATCTGTTCCATCATAAGCAGTAACAACAACTTCCAAAGCTTGCTCAAACTCTTCTTGAGATGCGGTTTGTTTCAATGCATAAGCGTTTAAAAGTACAAATTTGGCAATAATAATTTCAGTCGGAAATTTTACAATTGCATCTTGAACTTTTTGCTTTACTTCTTCATACTTTTCTTCTTTGTACAAATCATACGCTATTTTATATGCTTCTACAGCTTCTTTTGTTTCTGGAGTGATGTATTCAACTTCTGGATTCAAAATATAGCCAGCGTAAATTGTATTTGGATAATTTGTTAAGATTTCTTCTTTGTATTGATTCTCTAATTTTTGATCGCGATTCTTGTAAATACGATACAATTGATACGTAGCTTTTAACTTAACATCATCTGATTTTGGAGGAGTTGCAATCAATTTTTTTAACTCTTTTCCTGCTAATTCGCTGTTATTGAATGTATCAAAATAACCAATTCCTAAAGCTAATTGTGTTGTATCACGTTCAACTTTTAAATCATTTAATTGTTTAGTAGTAGAAGGAATTTGCTCCAAATAATACTCAATTTCAAAACGTCTTGGATTTCCAGCAGAAACCTGTCCCGTTAATTCGGCCTGTTTATCTTCTATTACGGTACTAATAGCATTAGAATTACGCCAATTATCTTTCAACGAAATTCCACCCCAAATACGTTGAAACTCCTGTTGACCAGATGATTTTAAACCTTGATTATAAAAATAAAATTTTCCTTTATCGGCATTATTAAAACTTGAAGTAAAACTTGATGTTTTGGTTTCTAATTGAAAAGTTTCCATTTCTTTTCGTTCTTCTTCCGCTTGTTTTTCTTCTTTTTTCTTTAATTTATCAATATAATCTGTAAAAAATTTGGTTTGTTCTTCTTTCGGAAGTTTTGCAATTTTTAGAATAGAATCGTTTTTCTGAACCAAATAATGTTTTTCCATTAATTTTTTCAACACATCATTTCGTTGCTGAATTCTTGCTTGATCTTCCTTTAAATTATAAGTTGTTTGAGCCGAATCGTAGTAAGCCGAAGCATACACATAGTCGTTTTGCTTGAATTTTATGTCACCATAATTTTCGTAAGCGCGCCCACGAATATAAGGATCAGACATGGGATCTTTCAAACTCAGTTTGGCGTATTCTACCGCATCATCCATTTTATCTGCACGAAAAGCCATTTCCGAAATACCATAATACAATTCGTTTTTCTTTGATGTATATATTCCTTTTTTGGCAATATCAAGCAAATTCTGTTTGTAATTTCCGTAGTTATTAATTGCAGGATCAAAATTAGCAGCAATCGCTAATTGCGATTTAATTTCTAAGTCAAAACCAGGAGCCATTTTATACACTTTTGTAAACGCTTCTCCTGCTTCTTGTTGTTTTCCAAGTTTAGAAAAAACTTGTCCCATTGTATAAAATAAACGCACTCGTTCTTCTTTATTCGATGAGTAGTATTCTGCTTTTTGTAATGGATCTAATGCTTCTTCGTACTTTTTTTGATCAATTAAAAACTGAGCATACGTTCGCGCAATCATAGTTTTTAGCTCTTTACTTTTATACGGATCATTTTCGTATAAATTTTGTAAAGTTTCAGCTCCATCAAAATAATTTCCACCTTTTATTTCGGCAACTGTTTTATACACATTTGCCTCTTGTGCATATTTAGAACTTTTAAAATTCTTTACAACATAGTTTAAGGCATCTAAAGCTTCAAAATATTTTTGTTGATAGAACAGAGATTTTCCAATTAATAGATACGCACGAGCCATCAAAGGATTTTTTTCTTGTCCTTTAATTAACATCGAGTGTTTTTCAATTGCTTTAGCAGCTTTAGCTTCAACAGCAGCAAATCCTATAGGTTTCTCTACTTTATCCTGATTATTACGATTTCCACCTCCAATTCCAAAATTAGGTGTATTAAATTCAGTTAAATTTGTCGAATCCGAAACAGAGAAATATTCTATTCCAACAGGTAAAATCTTAGCGTAATTCTCAATATAATTTGTCTGTAGTTCAGTATTTTTTTTATCTAATTCGTCTTCAGCATTAAATACCCCATTAAACCACGACGTCATCTTATGATATTGTCGGTTTTTGAAACTATTTTTTTGTGTTGAACAGCCGATTAAAAAACTAGCGGCGAAAATACTCAGTATAATCTTTTTCATGATAGCGAATAAAAACAAATCTACAATAAAACGTTCGATTAGAAAAAATCTTGTATCCTTCGGAAATTTAAGATAATTTTATATGGAATAACGATAATTTAGACACTTGTTAAATTAGAAAGATTATAAAATGATTGCTAACAATTTAGCTTTAATGTAATTACTTATTTCGTTAGAAAAATCATTACAAAAGTTGTTAAATTATTAAGAATATTCACTTAAATTCGACCAATAATAATGTTTTAAAGGAACAACATGAAAGCTTTTTTAGCGAAAATTTTTGCAAAATACATTGTCAATAAAGAACAAAAATGGATTAAACATCCTTTTGAAACTCAAGACAGAATTCTAAAAGAGTTAATTGTGGCTGCAAAAAATACAACGTTTGGAAAAGATCATCATTTTGATCAAATCAATACGTACGAAGATTTTAAAAACCATGTTCCAGTCAACGATTACGAAGGTTTAAAACATTATTTTGATGAGGTGATTGCGGGAAAAGTTGATGTGCTATGGCCTGGTAAACCACTTTATCTTGCAAAAACTTCTGGTACAACTTCTGGTGCAAAGTATATCCCACTTACAAAAGAATCTGTTCCAACACATATAAATTCTGCCAGAAATGCATTGTTGCATTATATTCACGAAACAAATAACTCGAGTTTTGTCAATGGAAAAATGATTTTCTTACAAGGAAGTCCTATTTTAGAAGATAAAAATGGGTTGAAAGTTGGACGACTTTCTGGAATTAGTGCGCACTTTGTTCCAAATTATTTACAAAAAAATCGTTTACCATCTTATGAAACCAATGTCATTGAAGATTGGGAAACAAAAGTAGATAAAGTAGTTGACGAAACAGTGAAAGCGAATATGACACTAATCTCAGGAATTCCACCTTGGTTGATTATGTATTTTGAAAGATTAATTAAAGTTTCTGGGAAAGAAAATGTTCAATCAATTTTCAAGGATTTACAACTAATGGTAACAGGAGGAGTGAATTATGAACCTTATCGTGAAAAAGTGAATCAGTTAATTGGACGAAAAATTGACTGTATTCAAACATATCCAGCATCAGAAGGGTTTATAGCTTATCAAGATACACAAAAAAGTGACGATTTATTACTGTTATTAAATAATGGGATATTTTATGAATTTATTCCAGTCGAAGAATTTTTTGATGAAAAACCAACTCGTATTTCAATAAAAGATGTAGAAATCGGAAAAGATTATGTGCTTATTCTCAATACTAATGCAGGTTTGTGGGGGTATAATATAGGTGATACGGTTCGTTTTACGTCTACTAAACCATACAAAATTGTTGTTTCTGGACGTATTAAACATTATACTTCGGCTTTTGGTGAGCATGTGATTGGTCATGAAGTTGAGCAAGCTTTACAAAAAACAATAGAAAAGTGTCCAGCGAGTGTAAATGAATTTACAGTTGCTCCACAGGTGAATCCTATAGACGGTTTACCTTATCACGAATGGTTAATAGAATTTGACCATAAACCTCAAAATATGTCCGAATTTAATCGTGAATTAGATATTCAAATGCGTTTGCAAAATCCGTATTATGACGATTTGATTACTGGAAATATACTTCGTTCTTTAATTATTTCGGTAGTTGAAAAAGATGGTTTTCAACATTACATGAAATCAATAGGGAAACTGGGAGGACAAAATAAAGTGCCTCGTTTATCGAATAATAGAGATATTGCAGATGAATTTCATCAACTTAATTTAATACAAAAAAATTGAACACACACACAACAACAGATAAAATGATTTACAAAACTGTAAAAAGTTCATTGGTAACTTTTTCGCAATTAATGCTTCCATCGCATTCCAATTTTAGTGGAAAAATTCATGGTGGATTCATTCTTTCTCTTCTCGATCAAATTGCATTTGCATGTGCTTCCAAATATTCAGGTAAGTATTGTGTAACGGCATCCGTGGATAGAGTAGATTTTTTAACACCCGTAGAAGTGGGTGAATTATTGACGCTAAAAGCTTCAGTAAATTATGTTGGACGTACTTCTATTGTCGTTGGTATTCGCGTAGAAAGTCAAAACATTCAATCAGGTGAAATTAAACATTGTAACTCTTCTTATTTTACAATGATTTGTAAAGAAGAAAATGGAGAAAAAGCAGAAGCACCGAAATTAATTTTGAAAAACTTGAACGAAGTTCGTCGTTTCTACAAAGCTTTACATCGAAAAGAAGAACACACGAATGCAAAAGAGCAAGTGAAAGACACAATCGATTATAAATCGCAAGAATTAATTGATAATCTTTTGCATAATCATTGGGTAAAAATAGAACTTGAAGACACTGTTTCTAAAAGTGTCAAAGTACATAAATAAAACCTGGGTTAGATTCATTATGATTCTAACCCATTTTTTATAAAAGATTATGATCCTTTTGCTCTTTTTTCTTAATACGATAGGTGAATTGAGATACTTTTATTCCCCAAAGATTTATGGTTTGAAAAGTAACCAACGTATATTATGCTTAATAAGTTGCGCTCTTTCAATTTTCGTATTGCTCAATAATTTTTAACAACAAGTACACTAATAAATTAACATTGCTTTTGAAGAATTCAAATAAAACATTTACTTTTAGTCCATTAACCTTTTTGATAAAATTATGAACAAAGAACTTTTTAAAACTGTTTTGACAACGCAAATTCCAATTGCGTGGATTGCTGGAGTTCGTTTAGAATCGTGGGAAGAAAATAAAGTTTCAACTAAAGTGAAATATGGTTTTCTCAATCAAAATCCTTTCAAAAGTATGTTTTGGGCAGTGCAAGGTATGGCAGCAGAATTTTCTTCTGGTTTGATGGCGAATGCTAAAATTGCAAAATCAGGTGAAGACATTTCGATGTTGGTTTTGGGAATGCAATCAAAGTATTTGAAAAAAGCGATTGGTAAAATTGTGTTTACATGTGAAGATGGAGAAAAAATAGATTCGGCTATAAAAGAAGCGATCGAAACAAAGAAAGGGATTTCTCTAAACGTAACAAGTAAAGGCGTAGACGAGGAAGGAGATGTAGTTTCTGAATTTCAATTTACGTGGACGTTTAAGTTGAGAGAGAAAAAATAATAGAAAAGCTGAAATTTTATTCAGCTTTTTTTGTGATTTCTTCTTTCAAAATAGTAACAACTTCATCTATTTCTTCAAAATTTAGATGAGCAAATCCTATTCTTATTGCTGTTTGTTTTTTTGTTTGATATAAAATTGTTTGCGGAATAAATAACCCTTTTTTAGCACAATTTCGTTTTAATTCCATCAAATTAATTGATTGATTAAAATTAATCCAAATCGCTAATCCACCTGTTGGTACATTAAAATGAAGATATTGTTCTAATTCAACTTTCAATTTTTTGCAAAAATAATCGCGACGCTCTTGATATGTTTTTCGTAGTTTTTTTAGTATTCGATTGATTTCACCTTCATTAATCATTTCACCTAAAGTTTGTTCTATAAAAGGGTCAACTTGTTGGTCTAAAATAGATAAATGCTTTCGCGCCTCTTCTATAAAATCTTTTGGAGCAACAATAAATCCAATTCGATAGCCTGGCGCAAGGTAATTTCCAAATTTACCCGTGTAAAGTACCATTCCATTCTGATCCGAACTTGCTAATGGAAGAATAGGGTGATTGTTGTAATGAAAATCAAAATCATAATCGTCTTCTACAATTGCAAAACCAAATTCCTGTGAAAGTTGAATCAATTCAATTCGTCTTTGTGAACTTAATGTTACTGTTGTAGGGTAATGATGATGAGGTGTTACATACACAAAACGAATAGTTCGTTGTTCGCACAATGTTCGTAAATCTCTTGTGTCTAAACCAAATTCATCTGTTTTAACTTGAACTATTTTTGAATGTTGTGTCTGAAACATTATATTACTTTTGTAGTAACTAAGATTTGAAACAGCAACATAATCATTTTGTTTTAAGAGAATTTGAGCAATCAAGAAAAGTGAAATCTCTGCACTTCTTGTGACGACTATATTTTCTTTCGAAATATGTAAACCTCTTGTTAAATTGAGATAATTAGCTAAATTTTTTAGAAAATAGTCGTTTTTTGATTGATTTATCTTCGAAATAGAAGTTTTTCGTTTTAAAATTGCCGAATATAATTTTGCTGGAATTTTTAATTCTGCCAATCGATGATCGATGGTTCCATCAGTTAAAAACAATCGTTCGTTAAAGCTTTCGTAAGGATTATCCAATAAAATAGATTGTTCAAAATTAAAACCAGTTTTCTTTGGGTAGGAATTGATTGAAAATTGTGTAGGAATCGTAGTTTTCTGAAATTTTTGAGCAAATTGACTCAAGACATAACTTCCTTTATTAGGAACAATCTCTATCCAACCTTGCGCTTCAAGTTCCTGAAAACTATTGACTATTGTGTTGCGATGTAAATTAAGAATCAAACTCAATTGTCTTGTTCCAAGGAGTTTTGTTCCACTTGGTAAATAACCTAATTGTATTGCTTTTGCCAATTGATTTGCCAATTGTAAATAAATCGGAGTTTCTGAAAATCGATTGATTTCAATAAAACTATTGTAGGGTATTTCAGCCGGACTATTCATTAACTAAAAACTGGTATATCTTGATAGTTCGGAAAGATACTACATTCGCAGCAGTTAAACTAAAAGAACAAAGATTAAGAAGAATGAAAAAGTTTACGCTCGTATTAGCTGTATTAGGCAATAGTGTTTTTGCCCAAATTACAAATGATACAATCGCAATTGGAGAAGTATCTATTTTAGATAATCGTCTAAACACACCACTTTCTAAAGAAAATAGAAATATATATGTTTTAAATAAAACAGAGATTAATAAGTTACCAGCAAAAACAATTCAAGAAGTTTTGCAATATGCATCTGGAATTGATTTACGACAACGTGGTCCGTTTGGTACGCAAGCTGATATTTCGATGGATGGGGGAAGTTTTGAACAAACACTTATTTTGTTGAATGGTGTAAAAATCATGGACCATCAAACTGCGCATAATGCGTTAAATCTTCCTATTCCTATTGAAGCGATTGATCGAATAGAGGTAGTAAGAGGTCCAGCAGCAAGAGTTTATGGAAACAATAGTTTGACTGGTGTTATCAATATTGTAACGAGACAACCAAAGAAAACAGGTCTTTATGCGAATACTTATTTCGGAACGAATTTTAAAAAAGATAGCGAAGATACTGGCGATACATTTACAAGTCGCGGTGTTCAACTTGGAGCTAATTTAGCTAAAGAAACGCATCAACATCAATTGTATGTAAGCCATGATTGGGGGAATGGTTACCGTTACAATACAGCGTATGAGAATAATAAATTGTATTACCAAGGTAACTTCCAATTTGATGAAGAAAATAGTTTGGTTGCATCGTATGGTTATGTGAAAAATGGCTTTGGAGCGAATGGTTTTTACGCATCACCAGGTGATAAAAATTCGAAAGAATTAGTTGAAACCACTTTGGTTAATCTTCAGTCAAAACATAAACTTTCTGATCGAATAACTTTAGCCCCAAAAGTGAGTTATCGTTACAACTTTGATGATTATCGTTATTTTAAGAATGACTTGAATACAGCTCGTTCTAAACACTATTCAAATTCAATTTCTGGAGAAGTAAATTCAACCTATCAATTGAATAAAGGACAAATTGGCGTAGGAGTAGAGTACAGAAATGAACAAATTTCTTCGACAAGTATCAAAAATCATACTCGTGATAATGTTGGTTTTTATGCTGAATACAAAACAGATCTTACACCAAAACTAAATGTAAATGTTGGTACTTATGTTAATTACAATTCACAATATGGATGGCAAGCTTTCCCTGGTATTGATGCAAGCTATGCCATGAATTCTAACTTAAAATTTGTAGTAAATGCAGGTTCAAGTCAGCGAATTCCTTCGTTTACAGATTTATATTTGGATCAACGTCCTGGAAATATTGGAAATCCAAATGTAGAATCAGAAAAGGCATTTCAAACAGAAATTGGTTTCAAATACAATAAGAGAAATTGGAGTTTTAATTCCTATTATTTCTATCGTTCGATTACAGATTTTATCGATTGGGTACGTTTAACAACGAATGAGCCATGGCAAGCACAAAACTTTGGCGATTTGAAAACACATGGTTTTAATACGAAGGTGTCATATTTAGCGAACCTATCAACAAATCAAAGTCTGAAATTCTCATTAAGTTATTCTTATCTTGATCCTACGTTCGAAAATGTAGATGAACAATACAATTCTAAATATAAAATAGAAAGTTTAAAACATCAGTTAATCAATACGATAGATTACTCTATTGGAAGTACTACTATAAGTATCGCGAATCGTTATAATACACGTCAATCCTATAAATCATATTGGATTACTGATGCAAGAATAAGTCATTCGTTCAAGAATAATTTAGGAATTTATTTTGATGCTCAAAATATTTTCAATACCACGTATAACGAAGCAGTAGCTATTCCGTTGCCATCGACTTGGATGAGTTTAGGAGTTAAGTTTACAGGAATTTAAATGATGACAAACATTTAATTCTCTTTTAATAGTTTATATTTTTAAAATGCGGTGAGACAACTTTTTCAGAAAAGTTGTCTCTTTTCTTTCACGGATTTTCTGCCTAACTTTACCAAAATTTTTTCAAATGATTATTATAGATTCTCCTTCTCATGATGCATATTTCAATATAGCTTTAGAAGAATACTTGTTGTACAATTATCCTACAGAAGATATTTTTTTATTATATATCAATGCACCATCTATTATTGTGGGGAAATTTCAGAATACGTTAGCCGAAATCAACTTGGATTATGTGACAGAAAATAGCATAAAAGTGGTGCGTCGTATGTCGGGTGGTGGGGCTGTTTATCATGATTTAGGAAATCTTAACTTTTCGTTCCATACCTTGTTGGGTCAAAATGATTTTATGGATTTTTCGACGTTTACAGCACCTGTTGTTAAGTTACTAAATGAATTAAATGTTCCAGCAAAATTAGAAGGTCGAAACGATTTATTGGTTGATGGTAAAAAGTTTAGCGGAAATGCAAAGTTGGCTCGAAATGGAAAAATGATACAACACGGAACAATTCTTTTTAATTCGGATATGTCTGTTTTAGGCGATGCGTTAAAAATCAATCCTTTAAAATATGTGGATAAAGCAGTTAAATCTAATCGAGCACGAGTGATTAATTTGATTGAATATTTTCCGAATGAAATGACCACTGACGAGTTGAAAGCCTTGTTGATTGATGAAATGTTAACAACAAACGAAGGTTCATCAATTTACAATTTAACACCAAAAGATTTGAATGGTGTTGCAAAATTAATCGAAGAAAAATACCAAACCTGGGATTGGAATTTTGGATTTTCACCAAAATATAATTTCAAAAATGCAAAGAAAATTCCTGCTGGATTTATCGAAGTTCATTTGGATGTAGAACGAGGCGGAACAATAGAACAAGCCAAAATTTTCGGAGATTTCTTTGCTTCGGAACCGATAGAAGATTTGGAGAATAAATTAATTGGTGTAAAACATAATGAAACTGAAATTACGAAAATTTTAAATTCTGTTGATATCACGGCTTATTTTGGAAAAGTAACATTGGAGGAGATTTTAGAATTGTTTAGATAAATAAGGTTCAATTATCCTTTATAATTTCTTTTGTTTTAGCCGTTTAATTTATATATTTTGATACATTTTTAAGCTTTCATAATTTTTAGTTGTAATGGTTTATGATTATCTTTAAATGATATAAATTATAAAAATATGTTTGATGAATTATTAAAAGAGATTAGAGCTTGTAAAGTGTGCGAACCTTTTTTAGCTCTTGGTGCAAATCCAGTAGTTCAGGCAGCTCCTAACTCTAAAATTGTAATTATTGGGCAAGCTCCAGGATTGAAAGTGCATCAAACAGGTGTGCCTTGGAATGACCCAAGTGGAGATCAGTTGCGTAAATGGTTAAATGTAACAAAAGATCAATTCTATAACCCTGAATTGTTTGCATTAGTTCCGATAGGATTTTGTTATCCAGGAAAAGGGAAATCAGGAGATCTTCCACCAAGAAAAGAATGTGCGCCCTTGTGGCATGCGCGTTTATTGGATGAAATGAAAGAAGTTCAGTTGATTTTATTGATCGGTCAATATGCTCAAAAGTATTATTTGAAAGGGAATATGCACAAAAATATTACAGAAAATGTATTGAATTTTAAGGAATATTTACCACGTTATTTTCCATTGCCTCATCCATCACCACGCAATTTTATTTGGATGAACAAAAACCCATGGTTTGTAGAAAATGTATTACCTGAATTAAAAAATAAAGTAAAAAATAGTTTGTAAATAAGTACTTTTAGGTATATTGATAATTTATTTAAAGCTATGATTAATCAAGATTTATTAATCCAATTTGGTGGAGAAATTAGAGATTTAAGAAAAAGTGAAATTATTTTTGAGATAGGTCATTTTCCTTCCTATTATTATCAAGTGTTGGAGGGAAAGGTGAAAATGAATAATTTTTCGGACGAAGGGAAAGAGTTTATTCAGAATATTTTCACTAAAAATCAGAGTTTTGGTGAGCCACCTTTATTTGTAGATGAGCCTTATCCTGCAAATGCAATTGCGGTCACAAAAGGGAAAATAATTCAGATTGCTAAAGATTCTTTTTACGAATTATTGCAATCTCATCCAGAAGTTTCTTTGGCTGTGAACAAGAGTCTTGCTCGTCGTTTGTATTATAAATCGGTGATGGCACCAGAGATTTCTTCTCAAAGTCCCGAACGACGATTAATCAAACTATTGGATTATTTACGAAGTCACAACCAAAATACAGATACAGAATATTTGATTGATTTATCTCGTCAACAATTAGGGGATTTAACCGGATTACGTGTTGAAACTGTTATAAGAACAATCAAACATTTAGAGAAAAAAGGACAGCTCAAAATAAGAGATGGTAAAGTGATTTTGATTGCTAAAGACTAAAATTTTGTATGATATAAAAAGCTGCCCAAGCAACAAATACAATAATAAATACCCAAACCCAAATAGGAATAGTCCTTGGATTTTCGCTCCCTTTAATTATAAAACTTTGATTTTTTCCTGTATCATAGGCGTTGATCATTAGAGGAAGTATTCCATTCACTTTCTCTTGATCAGAAAGTCCTTCTATATGAAGAATTGGTCCATTCGAAACAGTAAACCTGATAAGTTTTAGTCCTTCTTTTTTCTCGAATTTACTAACTATTCTAAGCAGATGTTCACCATCTGTTAATTTTGTTGTATCAAGTTTAAAAGTTACAGGAGGAACCAATTCAGCAATTGGTTTTTCTTCTTCGTCGATGTATAGGTAAACGATTATTTTTTTTTCTTTTGTCATGATTTCTTTTTTCTTAAAATTTTAAAACAATATTTTTGATGTGTTTTTTATCTTTTTCTCCTGGTTTTATAAGAAATTTGAATGAATAGAACAATGTATATAATGTTATAATCGTTATTAGGATAACGATGAACCAATCCCAATTAGATTCGGGACCAGTTCCGTGTGTGAAATCTTGTGTGATTTTTGGTTGTTGAAGTTTACAAGCATCACAAGCCTTTGCATATCCATATCCAAGTAATAATAATAGTCCTATTTTATATTTAATTTGTCTCATTTTATTTGATTTTATCCATTATTTCTTTCACTTCTTCTACTGTTACTTTTTTACCACTGTTACCCCAACTTGCTTTTTCGTAATTTATAATCGCTGTAACATCTTCTGGAGTAAAGCTTGCATTGTCACCTACAGCAGGCATAGAAGCATACTCTGGTCTTGGGTCATATCCTTTCATAATAATGGTGATATACAATTCTAAATTATCCCCCATAACAATAGGACTTCCTTTAAGAGGAGGAAACGCGCCAGGTAATCCCTCGCCATTTGCTTGATGACAACTTGCACAATTGGTACCGAATAACGCTTCCCCATCTGGTAGATTAGTATCGGTAGAATTACCATTCGATTTTTTCTCTTTTTTATATAAAAATTTTACAGGTTCTACATCTTCTGCAAGTTTTACTTGTTGAAGACTTAAGAGATAAGCGACCAAATCTTTCGCATCTTTTGTAGGAACAATTTTTCCTTTGACACCAATTCTAAATTCATCAGGAACATTGACTTCCATTTCTCCTTCGTCAAGAAAATCTTTCGTTGTAAAAAGCCATTTATAAGAAGGCATTACAGATTCGGGAACAACAGCACGAGGATTGTATAAATGCGAATATTGCCATTCCAAACTCGGTTGTTTTTTTCCAATATTAGTTAAATCAGGACCAGTTCGTTCAGTTCCCATTAAAGTAGCCGTATTCTGAAAAAAGTTGATACGTTTATTTCGAGCGTAATCCGCAGCAATACTTGGTCGATCTCCAAAAACTTGATCCATGTCGACATTTCTAATTTGCTGTGTATGGCAAGCAACACAACCTTCTCTGATATAAACTTGTTTTCCATGTGTTTCTTCTGCTGTAGGAGGTTGACTCTGTGGCAATGGTCGATTTATTTTTTCGTTTTTGAAGGCAGGAAGAATACAAATAATTAAGGTAAGAAAAACAAAAAATGCCAATGCCGATGGAAATAGTTTTTTATGATTATTAAAGAAGTCCATTATACTGTAGTTTTATTTGCGTGAATAATATCTAAAAGTTCAGTTGGTGATTCTGGAATTTTTATTTCTTTTTTAGGTTTAATCATTCTATAAAAATTATATGCAAACACAAAATGAGAAATCCACATCATAGTACCACCAATCGCTCGCCATAACCAATAAGGCATCATTGAAATCACTCCATCAAGAAATGGTTTTTTATCCATCCATAATAATCCTTTTTCTGTTGAACCAATCATTAATGAAATAGTATAGACAAGCAAACCTATTAAAGCAAGCCAAAAATGAATACCCACCGTAATACTTGGAGGTTCGTGAGAAGTAATCCTTGGAACAAGTGTGTAGGTAAACGACCATAACATAAATGTGATAATTCCATACATGGTTAAGTGAGAATGCGCAACCGTAAAATCAGTGAAATGCCAAACAAGATTAGTTATTCGAAAGGCTTCAACCGTCCCTTGCATTGATCCTGTAAAATAGAAAATGATGGATACCACATAAAAAGGTAATACATAGCTCAGTTTTAAACGATGCCAAGATCCTCTAATAGTCATCATAAAATTAATACTTCCTGCTGCTACGGGAATTATCATACCTACACTTGCAACAATAGCAATGGTTTGCATCCACCATGGAATGGCACTAAATATAAAATGATGAGTCCCAATCAACGTATAAAATAAAATTTGTGTCCAAAAAGCAAGTATACTTAAGCTGTATGAATAGACAGGACTGTTTAATTCTTGTGGAAGGAAATAGTACATCAATCCAAGGTTAAAAAACATAAACCACATTCCTACACCTTGATGCATATAATACCCTTGCGTAATTGTCTCACCCAAACCGTCTTGCCAGAAAGGGAGGTAGGCTACAAGTAGTATGACAACAACAAACATCATTGCAGAAACAATATACCAATTGGATACGTAAATTTCTTCTGTTTTTCTAGACGAAATGGTTTGAAAATGATTGAAAATACTCAAAAGAATTCCGATAGCAAATAGAAGCATTACTGGCCAAACATATTCTCTATATTCTCCACCGCTATTATTAATACCTGCCATTAAACAAATACTTCCTATTAAGACAGAAGAATTAAGTAATATTAATGAGAGATAAGCAAGGTTTATGCTATATATTTTCGTATTTCCAACACGAGGAATTACATAATATGAAAAACCAACCATCGCAATAGAAGCCCAACCCCAAAACACGATATTGGTGTGTACAGGTCTTAATCTCCCAAAGCTTAGCCAACTTACATGATCAGCATCGGGCGCAACAAATTTTATACCTAAATATTCGCCAATTGTTGTGCCTAAAATAAGCCAAACTATACTACAACCTAAGAACCAAAGGATAATCTTTTTTTCGTTTGTAGGAATTAAGATGCTTTTGCCTTCTTGTCGTTTGCTTTGTAAAAATCGAATATCATGTATTTCATTCATTTGATCCACCAGTCCTCTTGGATCTTCAACGGATGTATTTAACGAAAGTTCATTTCCTAAGAGTTGAAATTCTAATTCTTTTTTCCGTTTTTCAAGTGCAGAAACATCTTCAGGATTCAAGTTTTTTAACTCTCCATAGATTCGTTTAAGCTCTTTTTTTCGCAATACATTCTTAATTAAAGCATTTATTTTTACTAACACAAGAATTAATGCAAAAAATAATGGAATAAAGAGAAGTAATATTGTTAGCTGAAGTCCAGGCTCATTGAGTAAATTATTCATTGTAGATTTTTTTATTGTGATGTAATAAGTTGTACCAATTTAAACCTTATGTGAAAGCAATACCTATGCGTAGAATCATAAGTTTAATTATAATCGTTCTTAGAATAGGTTCTAATTTTTATTATGTAAAATAAAAAACCAGCTTTTCTATTTCTAGAAAAGCTAGCCAGTTTAAATAGGTTAGGTGGTTCTATAACTAAAAACCCTTTTATTGAAAAAAACTATGAAGAAAAATTTAATCCTTAAATAATGAAACCCTTGTTATAGACTCAATTGTAGCAGTAACAGCTTTATTGGCATCTAGATAAAATTCATACCCTCTTCCAGGATCTAAACTTTGATCATCAGCAATTGTATAAAAATAAAAAGTTAGTATACTTCCTGAAGCAGAACCGGCTGGGATTAATTGAATAGAATTAATAATAAATCCTGAGCTAGGGTTTTTCATAATGGCGTTTACTGCTCCAGCAGAATTAGCTCCAGCAGTTAAATTAATTATTAATCGCCATAAATGTACTTGCCCTTTTATTGGGTTTTCTCTAAATTTATTTGACGCTGCTAGATATATATCAGCATCTGTAGGATTTGTGATTGTTTCAGGCCAACTAGTTGTAGGAGAGGGAGCAAATGTTAAAGGAGTTGTATACACAATTTTTTTTGTACCTGTATTAGAAAAACCATTATTTTCCCCAAAAGCAATTTTTTTTGTACCTGTATTAGAAAAACCATTATTTTCCCCAAAAGCAAGTTTTTTTGTACCTGTATTAGAAAAACCATTATTTTCCCCAAAAGCAAGACTAGGTTTAGTTCCATTTAGCCCACCATCTATTCTTACTACACCATCATTTCCTGCTGCTGAGCTTGTTGTTACAAACAGTTGTCTCCAAAGTGTCCCATCCCAAAATTCAAAACGATTTTCAGATGTATTAAAAATTAAAGTTCCTACCGTTAAATTAGGATTTACAACTCCAGCTGGTGGAACAGTATTGACATCGTTATCAGCTAACGACGTATTTCTTTCGGTTTCTGTAAGTCTGGGAATAAGAATTCCTTTGTCTGTAGAAGAAATGTCGAGTATTGTTGCTGAGTTTGGTGTGCTTGTACCAATTCCAACTTGCGCTTTTGATTGAGACCATCCCAATATAATCAAAAAAAGTATAAATTTTCTCATTTATATAAATTTAAGTTATGTTTATAGTTTTGATTATTTTATTGGAATTTTCAAAATAAATAACTGCTATTAATAAAGTATAATTTGTTTATTTCGTTTTCTGTTACGAATTTATCAATTATTGAATTACGTTGAATAAAATTGAGGGGGACAAAAGGTGGACAAAATAGATTATAATTAATTTTTTATCATTTAAAAATTAATTAATAGATATTTAATGTGTTGATTATAATAGTGTTGAGTTTAAATAATAGAGAATGTATAAATTACGTTTTATGGATATTGAATTCTTTCATTTATAATGTTATTATGAACGATTTAGTTGATGATTGAACTAAATAATAATTAGTTTATCAAAAATATAATTCTAATCCATTCAAATCTATTTTATTTGTTATAAAACAATATACAAGTATTGTAGAACTACTGATTTTGGTATGATAAAAATAAAAGATTATTTCATATTTTTCAATTATTAAAAAATCCTTCACTTTTTCTGCGAAGGATTTGTATGTTGAACGTTTGACTGTTTTGTTATTTGATTACAACTCGTTTGTTAATTTCCATTTGTGACCCAACTACTTTAATTATATAAACTCCTGGATTTTTAAAATTTACTTCAACTTCTTTTTGATTAGCAGAATTTTGAACTTCATTAATCAATTGCCCATTAAAATTAAAAACCGAAATTTTTTGAATTGATTTTGCATTATTTTCAAGTTTAATAATTACAGAACGAGTTGTTTTATTATAAACCGAGATATCATCACGTTTTTGGTATTCAAAATCTCCTGTTCCTAAGTTATATCCCCAAACTTTTTCTACAAATTCTGGATGGTCTACATAAGGATTTCTATTTTTTTGGTACCTGTACACAATATTATTAATGTCTTTTTCACGATCAGAAACTGGATCATTTAAATGCCAAGTTATTAATATTTTTAAGAAAGTATCTGTGAAAACTTTATCTTTTGATCCATTGAACATCGCATATTTCCAATTCTGAATGCCATTTCCTTCGTATCGTGTTGCGAAATAAAAATAAGCACGAGCGATATCTCCCTTAAATTCATCTATCGGTTCGAAAACTGTACCAGAATATCCGTATGAATAACCAGAATTTAGATTATTCCCTAATTTCGAGCCATTTTGAGAAGTTTTATCTATAGTTCCTACAACTCCGTGAGGATAATTACTTCTCATTCCATTTACTACACCATCTGTTGGCCATATATGTAAAGGGTCAGATACCATAGGTGATGCCTTACTAAAAACACTCTGTGGAATTAAATGTTCTCTATTATAACAATCTCCTTCATATTTGTAATTTCCACATTCTTTCTGACCAGGTGTATAATTATAAGGATCAGTACCTGTTGGGTTTTCTGAATAAATGTCTAAAATTGAATTATCTTTTTCATAATATTTATCTTGAAAACCATTATCAGAATCATTTTGTCTATATAACCCTTTTAGAGCATCATAGCTTTTTGTACTATGATTTTTAATAATATTATATAGTTGTGTTTTTAAGGTATAACCACTACCTGTTGCATTGTCATAGTAATTAGCAGGAGCTTGAGCAAAAAGATTTGTTCCAACTAAAAACAGACTAAATTGTAAAACTATTTTTTTCATATTGAATGATTTAAAAAGAGAGCTAAGTTACAAAAAAATAGCTTTACTCTCTTAATTATATTTTATTAAAAGGTTAACATCAAGCTATTAAGCTAATTCGAATAAGACTTATAGATGAATAAAGAATCCTGAATTTGCTTGTTTAATAAATTATATAAATCTGGTTGATTAATAGAAACACTAGCCATAGATTTTAATCTTTTTTTTAAATTGTTAGAGTTTAATAAAAATTTTGAACGATAAGAATTTTTATCCATTACTTTTTTAGCTTGAAGTTCTTCAAAGTCTTTTCTTATTTTTCGGGCGTATAGCTCAGAAAGATCAAATTGTAATTGCATTTCATTTAAAATTCCTACATGTTTTATCGAAATCCAAGAATTAATTTCATCAAAACGATTAAAAACTTTTACTTTCGGAATTTCTCCATCCGTTTCAGCAATTTGCCATCCTAATTTCGAATCAAGAAAACCTTGTGGTATTTTTGTTTGAAAAGGCTTCTTTTTAAAGTTTTCGTATTTCAATCTTTCATTTTTATTCCAATCAATAATGCTTTGTGAATGAACATAAGACAACGATAAAATGAAGGAAATGATGATTGATTTATACATAGGTAGTAGCATTTTGCAATTAGATATTCTCAAGTAAGTCAAGTCTCATGCCATGAGAACCTTTTATTAAAATATTTTTAGTTTTAATAGGATTATCAATCAAATATTTTTCGAAAGCTTTGCGATCTTCAAATTTTTTAACGTTCGGATTTGTTGTAATTGTTTCAGAAAAATGATGTCCTAAAATAAAGATTTGATCAAAGTTTAAACGTTCAGCCAAGTCTAAAACACGTTGATGTTCTGTCTTAGCTTCATCACCAAGCTCGAACATATCACCAATTATAATTGTCTTAGAACCTTCAAATTTGACAAAATTATTGAGTGAAGCTTCCATACTACTTGGATTTGCATTATAAGCATCCATCACAATTTTATAATTTTCTTTATTGATAATTTGCGAACGATTATTTGAAGGAAAGTAATTTTCGATTCCATTTTTGATTGATTCAGCATCTATTCCAAAATATTGACCAATAGCAATCGCACATGAAATGTTACTAAAATTATAATTTCCAGTCAAATGAGAATGAATATCTAAATTTTTGTATTTAACAGCAAGGTATTCCGTTTTGTTTTCGATTAATTCGATTTGTACATCTGTATTATTCTGATCAGAAAAAGTGATTCGGTTAATATCGGCAGTTTTTTCTACTTGAATAGGATCGTTATAATTGACAAATGCAGTTTTTTTATTTGCTCTAAGAAAATCATACAATTCAGATTTTCCTTTAATCACGCCTTCAATTCCACCGAAACCTTCTAAATGAGCTTTTCCAAAGTTGGTGATATAACCGAAATCTGGTTGAGAAATAGAGGCTAACAATTCGATTTCCTTTTGATGATTTGCACCCATTTCAATCACAGCGATTTCTGTATCTTCTGGAATAGATAATATCGTTAAAGGAACACCAATGTGGTTATTCAAATTTCCGAATGTATAATGCGTTTTAAACTTCTCTTTCAAAACAGCCGAAATTAATTCTTTTGTTGTTGTTTTTCCATTAGAACCTGTCAAACCAATAAATGGAATTTGAAGGTGTTTTCGGTACATTCTTGCTAAGTCTTGTAGAGTTTCTAAAGCATTGTGAACTAAAAAAATATTTTGATTGTTATTTTCATATTCTTTTTCATCTACAATTGCCAACATTGCACCTTGATTTATAGCTTCTTGTGCAAATGTATTTCCGTTGAAATTTGCCCCTTTTAAAGCAAAAAAGATACAATCTTTTGAGATGTTACGTGTATCTGTCGTAACGTTTTTCGATTTTAGAAATTGTTCGAATATTTCTGCTGTATTCATGTAATCTAAATAAAATAGAAGATAAATTTCTTTTGCAAAATTGACAAAGAAATAATTGTTATTGTTCTGTACAAATATAAAATATATTGAATCGTTTTTGTGATTTAAAAGAAGTATTTTACGATAATTGCAAAATATTTGATGAGATAAATCTTGGTGTAGTTTATTTATCTGGTTTAATTGTTATATTGAAAAATTACTGCTTGCATTTTAATTAAAGAATGAAAATAAAAGAGATTACTATAGATAATTTAGAAACAGAACGTTTGCTTCTCGTGCCATTTACAATTGATATTTGCGAAGATATGTTGTACAATGATTATCGTATTTTAGAAGAGAAGGGGTTTCTAAAAGGAAAAGATTGGCCCGATCAAGATATGATGGATACAATACCTAAGATTATTCAAAAATTGTTAATCCATAATTATGTTACGGGGTTTGAATCGTGGATGATTATTAAAAAGGATACAAAAGAAATAATTGGTGATGTAGGTTTTAAAGGTTTTAATGCAGCGGATGAAAATGTGGATATTGGTTATGGAATAATAAGAGAGGAGAGAAGGAAAGGTTATGCAGAGGAAGCGTGCACAGAATTGATTAGATGGGCATTTTCTCAAGAAATAGTGAAAGAGGTAACAGCAAAATCTTTCTCAGATAATTTTAAATCAATTAATCTTTTGAAGAAACTTGGTTTCGAAAAAGTAGTAGAACATAATGGTTTTACATATTGGTCTTTAACTCAATAAAAGCTAATTATATAAATAAGAAAACTCGGTTATTAACCGAGTTTTCTTATTTATATAAAAGGATATTTATCCTCTACGTTTACGCTTAGATTCGAAGCTACCTGTATATTCTTGAGCTACACGGAAACCAATCCAGTTTGTTGCACTTGCTTGGTGTAAATAACGTCTTTGTCCAGCATCTATCCAATAGATAGGGTCTTTCCAAGAACCTCCTTTTACAACACGTGTTTCATCAGAAATATCAGAAGTACGATTTGTTGTATCTTTTTCTAATATAACGCGACCTTTTTCGTCTACTGTAAATTTACGTTGAGGAGCATTATACATATCTTCTGTCGCCTGATCAGCAGATCTACCGTCTTCAACTCTTGGGTTAAGAGAAGAGTTAGGATCACCATCACGATAATTTGTCAAATCGTATTGTGTTTGTTTTTTATATGCGCCAGGTAAACCTTTGTAAACTAATTTACCATTGTCTAATGTATCGTATTCTACGTTTGTTTCGTCATATTTTTCAAATCCGCCAACTCCGTTATCGATATTCGTTTTGAAAACATTACCACGGTAATAGTTGAAGTCATTTGCTTCTTCGTCAATAATTGGACGATAAACATCAGAAACCCATTCTGCAACGTTACCTAACATACCATATAGACCAAAATCATTTGATGGATATTTACGAACATCACTTGTAATAGCAGAACCATCGTTTCCAAATCCTCCAATACCTGAATAATCTCCACGACCTTGTTTGAAGTTATCTAAATATTGACCTCTTTGCGCTCCTTTTGTTACTCTTAAATTATTTTGAGCAACTTCTTTTCCTTTGTATTCGTTGTATTCACGGTTTCCAGGTAAAGCTAAAGCTGCATATTCCCATTCAGCCTCAGTAGGTAAACGGAAAGGTTGAACTTCTAAAGAACCTGTTGCACGATTTGCTTTTAGGATACGAGAGTTTTGAGTTTTAATTTGATTCGCTCTCATAATTTTAGTCGAATCAATAGCTTCATTTACATTCGTGTCGCCTAACTTATATTGTTCTGCATTGAATGTTTTGTTTCCGTAATTGTATTCTTCGTTATTATAGTAATCTTTTGATAAGATTCCTTTGTTCATCAAGGCTTTTTCGTTAGCACGATCTGTTAACCAATCACAATAGTTTACTGCTTGCAACCAAGAAATACCAACTACAGGGTAGTAGCTAAACTCTGGTGAAAACAAGTAATTTTCTGTCGAGAAATCATCTCTTGATAATTGATTATTGAATACCGTTTCGTCTGGTAAGGCTCCATTATAGATATCCTTGTACTGCGTGTCTTCTGGTGGGAAAACAACTTTTAGCCAAGTTAAGTATTCTTTGTATTCGTAGTTTGTAACCTCAGTTTCACCAATGAAGAAAGATTTTACTTGCATACGAACAGGAGAATTATTCCAGTCGTGTAACACATCATCTTTCGTGATTCCCATTGTAAAAGACCCACCTTCGATGAAAACCATTCCAGGCCATGCTTTAATGTTTTCTTTCTTTTTACCCGAAAAAAACCAACCTTTACTATCGTTTGGTTTCCAACCTGTACGACTTGTGAAATTTTTTGTTCCACCTCCTTTTTTCTTACCTGAACTACTTGCACAGCCTACAAATACACTCATTGTAATGGCTGCAAGCGCAAGAGAAAAAATACGTCCTTTATTCATTTTCATAGAATATTTCTGGTTTTCAAATATTAAATTTAATGCAAATAAAAGCATTTGACATTAATCTTACAACGAAAAAATGCTTTATTTCTTGTATCTAACGTAAGAATTATTTTTTTATTTTACGATTGAAAATATATTTGCCAAATTAGCGTTTAACAGACATGAAGAAATATTTTATTTTAGTCGCAACTTTGCTACAATTTCCTCAATTGTTTAGTCAAAATTATAAAATAAATTGGGAGAACAATCAAACAATTTCTTTGACGAATGGAAATAAAGTGAATGTTCCTTATTTTTCGAATAAAGATAATTATTTTGTTGGGGGATACTTTCTTCCAGAATTTGTGGTTGAATTAAATTCACTTAATCAAGAAGTTGAATTGACGAATGTACAATATAGAGAAGTACAAAACGAATTGATTGATTTGGATACATCTTCTATTTCAGATAAAATTAATTTTTCTTCATATAATGTAAATGATAAAAATGGACAACAAAAACTAATTGTAAAAGTTGTTCCTTTTGTAAAACAGAATAATAAATTTCTGAAAATTGAATCGTTTTCTATCGTACAAAAACCAATTTCTTCTCAACGAAAATCAGGTACAAGATTTATTGATAATTCAACTTCAAGTGTTTTGAAAACTGGAGATTGGTATAAAATAAAAGTTTCGAAAGATGGTGTTTTTAAACTAGATAGAAATTTCTTTACGAAGAATGGAATTCCGACCAATTTCAATCCGAAATCTTTAAAGATTTATGGAAATGGTGAAGGTCGATTGATGGAAAATTTGACTTTAGATAGAAAAGGAGCTTTAAATGAAATTCCGATCAAATTTGTTGGTGGAGATGACGGAAGTTTTGATAACAATGATTACGTTTTATTTTATGCAAAAGGTCCGCATCAATGGTATAGAGATAATACCACAACTTTAAGTAATGTAAAACTTCGTTATAATTTATATGATGAATCAGCCTATTATTTTATAAGTTTTAATGGAAGTGATGGGAAACGTGTGCAAAATAGTTCACTAACTGGTTCACCTGTTAAAACATTTTCGACATTTGATCATTTACAATTTCACGAAAAAGATTCAATTAATCTAAATGGTCTTGGACAAATTTGGGTTGGAGAAAATATTGGATTAAAAGATGGTTTTAAAAAAACATTCAAAGCAAATTCTATTGTAAATGGAGGTGAAGCATATTTACGTTACGCTGTTGTAGGGAAAAATTCTAATAATAATTATTCTATAAATGCTAATGGTCAAATATTTACTGGGAGTTTAGGAAATTCGGAGTTTAACAGAACTGAAGATGATAAATCTATTACTTTAAACTCAAATACAATTGATATTTCAGTTTCGTCTGTAGGAAGTAATCCCTCTGGTTTAGGTTTTTTAGATTATTTACAACTTCGTTTCAAGGATAATTTAGTATATAATAATGAACAGTTTACGTTTAGATTTTTATCTGACTATTCTAATCCAATGAATGCATTTACATTACAAAACTCTTCAAATGTTAATGTTTGGAATGTTTCTAATATTCATCAAATTTCAAATCTTCAGCCAGAAAGCGGTTCTTATAAATTTGAGAATTCGCCACAAAATGAGTTTGTAGCTTTTCGAGATGAAAATGCTTATAATGATGCAAAATTTGTAGGTCGTGTTGCGAATCAAGATATACGTAGTTTAGTTGATATAAATTATGTTGTGATTACGCACCCAAAATATTTGGATCAAGCACAACGTTTGGCAAATTTCAGAAAAGAACATGATAAAATAAATACTGCTGTTGTAACAACAGACCAAGTTTACAATGATTTTTCATCTGGAAGTCAAGATCCAATTGCGATTCGAGATTTTTTAAAGTTTTTGAAAGATAATCAAAGTCCAAACTTAGAATACGCAGTATTATTTGGTGCAACAACGTATGATCCTAAGAATAGAATAAAAGATTTTACGAATTACATTCCAACGTTTACAGACGAACCTTCAACAAATATAAACGAAGCTATTGCAACAGATGATTATTTTGCGATGTTAGATAACAATGTAAAGATGTTATCAAATAATGTAGAGGGAGTTTATAATTACGATGCAAATTGGTTTAATATAGCTGTTGGTCGAATTCCTGCATCAAATTCTCCAGAAGCGAAAGTTTTAGTGGATAAAATCATTTCTTATTATGATAAAGTTCAAGGAAAAGGAACTTCATATGGAGATTGGCGTACAAAAGTTGTTGCAGTTACAGATAACGATGATAATGTTAATACTCCAAATTTTGACGTTTCTATTGATGGTGAGTTTACTAAAAAAGAAAATCAAATTTATACGGTAAACAAAATATACACAGGTGCTCATCAACCCGAAGGTACATCGGCAGGTGTTCGCTACCCAACGGTTAATCAGGCGATATTAAATGGAATTGAATTAGGCTCTAATTTCTTGATGTATTATGGACATGGAGGTCCACGAAGTTGGGCACAAGAACGTATTATTACCGCAGAAGAATTAACAGGTTTGTCTAATTTTAGTGCTGCTTATTCGCGATTACCTATTGTATGTACTGTTACTTGTGATTTTACGATTTGGGATTTACCACAATATAATTCAGCAGGTGAAATGATGTTGAAAAATATAAATGGAGGGGCATTGTCAATGATTACAACAAACCGTCCTATTGGAACAGGATATGGAGATACAATGAATCAGTATTTGATTCAAGAATTTTTCAAAAAGGATGGTTTAGAAAATCAAACGATAGGAAAAGCGCTAAATCAAGCTAAAATTAGTTATTCTCCTTCTCATCGTAATCACAAAAGTGTTAGTATTTTGGGAGATCCTATGTTAGCTATTCATCGTCCGCAACAAGAGATTGAAATTTTAAGTATCGAAAATAAAAAAGGTGTAGATATTTTAGGAGGAGGAAAATTACAAGCCTTAGATTTTGTAACGATTAAAGGAAAGGTCAATCAACTTACTTCAACTTCTATTGACAATACTTTTTCAGGAAAAATAGCGGTAAGCCTTTTTGAGAAAGAGGAAATAAAAACCTTGTTAAGTGAATCTACTCATAATGGAAAAACGTTCAAAACAGAAAATAAAACAATTTATAAAGGAACGGGAAAAGTAGTAAATGGAGAATTTACGATTCAGTTTTATGTGCCGAAAGATATCAATTACGAGCTAGGAGATCGAAAATTAAAATTTTATGCGTGGGACGAAAAAGATGGAAAAGACGCCTCTACATTAGAAACAGTTTCTATAGAAGGTATTAATGAGGAAGGTCTTGATGACGATGAGCGTCCACAAGGAAAATTGTATATGAACAATTTAAATTTTGCCAATGGTGGAATTACAGATCGTTCGCCTTATTTGGTTGGTTGTTTGACAGATAATACAGGAATTAATGCAACAGGATCGAGTATTGGGCATGATATTGTAGCAACAATAGATGGTAAAGTTCAAGACGCATATGTGTTAAACGAATATTATGACGGTGGTGATGCAAATCCATGTATCAATAAAGATTTCGAAGATTATCAGAAAGGTCAAGTTATGTATCAATTAAAAAATTTAGAACTTGGTCAACATACCGTAAATCTTAAATTTTGGGACATCAACAATAATTCGAATACTGCAACGTTAGACTTTGTAGTAATGGAAAATGGAACGGGACAATTGCATATTGATAAATTACTAAATTGGCCTAATCCATTTACAAAGAATACCTTTTTCCATTTCGAACACAACTGTGATTCTGAGTTAGATGTAATGGTTCAGATTTTTACCATTTCGGGTAAATTAGTCAAAACACTACGTCAAACCGTTTCTGCAGAACCTTTCCGAGAAGGATATCGTACAGGAAAATATGCGATAGAATGGGATGGTTTAGATGATTTTGGAGACAAAATAGGAAAAGGTGTTTATATTTACAAAGTCAATGTAAAAGGTGTTGACGATACCGTATGTAAAGGTTCAGCAGCAGCAGTTGAAAAATTAGTTATTTTAAAATAATAGAAAAATAAAAATATAATCAATATAACACGAATGAAAAAAATTACCGCAAGCTTATTGATTTTAGCATCGGCTTTTACCTATGCTCAAGATACAGGAAGTAATAATACAGATAAAGATTATACAAAATCAAATCCAGTTTTAACGGGAGCACCATTCTTAAAAATTTCGCCTGATGCACGTGCAGGTGGTTTAGGAGATCAAGGTGTTGCGACATCGGCGGATAACTATTCTCAGTATTGGAATGCTGCTAAATTTGCTTTTGCACCAGATTACTCTGGAGTAGCGTTCACCTATACGCCATATATGAATTCATTAACAAACGATGTTTTCTTGTTAAACGCCTCTTACTATACTTTTTTAGGACAAGATGAACGTAGTACATTAGGTGCAAGTATCTACTATTTCAATATGGGTGAAATCGAACTAAATGAACTTGTCGGAACAGATGTTGTATCTACGGGTATGGCTAAACCAAATGAATTCTCAATCGACTTATCGTATGGTTTACGTTTAACAGATAACTATTCGATGGCAGTTACAGGTCGTTTTATTCGTTCAGACTTATTTAACGGAGTAAATGAAGCAGGTGTTCAAGCTGCTAATACTTTCGCGGTTGATTTAGCTGGTTATTACCAATCAGAAACAATGGATACAAATAATTTTGAAGGTAAATTACGTGGAGGTTTCCAAATTTCTAATATTGGTCCTAAATTAGATTATTCAAATTCAGAAGAGAACGCATCTTATTTGCCAACAACATTACGTTTAGGAGTTGGGTATGATTTCAAATTTGATGATTACAATAAAGTAGGTATCACAACAGAGTTTTCTAAATTATTAGTACCAACACCTCAATATGAATATGATGAAGAAGGGAATATAACAAATAGTTACATCCCAAATAAAGGTGTGATGGACGGTATCTTTAGTTCTTTTGGTGATGCACCGGGAGGAGGAAGCGAAGAATTAAAAGAAATTACGTATTCAGTTGGTGCAGAGTATTCTTACAACGATGCTTTATTTATTCGTGCAGGTTATTTCCACGAAAGCCCAATGAAAGGGGATCGTCAGCATTTAACATTAGGTTTAGGGCTTAAATACAATGCTTTTGCATTTAATGCTTCTTACTTAATTCCAATGTCAGAAACGAACAACGCCTTAGAAAATACATTACGTTTTGGTATTGCGTGGAACTTTGGAGGAGAAACTCAAAACAGTTACGATTACTAAAATCGTTAATATAAAGTTATAAAAGAGGTTAGCTATTGGCTAACCTTTTTTTATTTATTAACTTAAATCAAGTTTTAAAAGCAGGATTAAAACTAATTTTACATCAATTAAAAAACTAAACTTATTATGTCTAACGTTGGATTAATTTTAGAAGAAAAAGCGGCTGATATAGGAAATTTTTTGGTAGGTAGGTTATTACCATTTCGTCAAAAAAGACATGTCGGACCATTTGTATTTATCGACCATATGGGACCAACAAAGCTGAAAGATTATCAAAATCTTGATGTTGGACCGCACCCACATATTGGTTTATCAACTTTGACGTATTTGTTCGAAGGTGCAATTATGCATCGCGATAGTTTAGGAACCGAATTGGAGATAAAACCTGGAGCAGTAAATTGGATGACAGCAGGAAAAGGTGTGGTGCACTCGGAGCGCACACCCGAATATTTACGTACAACAGATAAAACGCTTCACGGTTTACAAATTTGGGTAGCACTCCCAAAAGAATTAGAAAATATGGAACCGAGTTTTACACATGTTGATGCAGAAAAACTACCAACTTGGTCAGATGACAATGCAGATTACAGATTGATTGCGGGGAAATTTGGTGAGCACAAATCTGCGGTACCTGTTTATTCGCCAATGTATTTAATCGAAATTAAAGCGAAAAACACCTTCAATGTCTCGTTAGGAAAAGATCTTTTTGGAGAATCTGCGTTGTATGTTTTAGAAGGTTCTATAAAAGATGCAGGTGAAATCTATGGGACGAAACAATTATTGGTTGCCAAAGATGCTAAATTATGTGAATTTGAAATTGAAGCAGGTTCAACGGTTTATATTTTTGGAGGTGAAGAATTACCAGAAGAACATTTTATTTTTTGGAATTTTGTGAGTTCTTCAAGAGAAACGATCGAAAAAGCAAAAGAAGATTGGGTGAATCACCGATTTCCAAAAGTACCAGGAGATGACGATTATGTGCCAATGCCACAAGCACAAAAGAATTCAAGAATTAAAGGAAATGAAAAATAAATAAATAAAATGAGTGAAGTGAATGTGACGTCGACTTCGACGGATAAAAATTATATTTCAAAAATAAAATCAGGTAAGCACGAATTTACAGTTGATGAACCAATTGATAAAGGAGGTTTGGATACTGCTGCAAAACCAAGTGAATTGTTAGGCGCTGCTTTGGCTTCTTGTACATCGATTACATTGCAAATGTATATGAATCACAAAGAATTTCCATACAAAAAAGTGGAGGTTGATGTGAATTATGATTTGATTACAATCGAACCAATAACATTTCATCGTCACGTAATTATCGAAGGTGATTTTGATGAAAAACAGCAATCAAGATTATTAAAAGTTGCAAATTCTTGTCCAATACACAAAATCTTAGATAAAGGTCACGAAATTGAAACGACAATAGAATTCATTTAGAAATAAAGACTCCTTCTATTAACTGACTCAAAAGCGTCTAACTTTTTAGTAATGTAAAAGAAGGAGTCTTTTTATGCTATATTATTTGTTAAACTCTTCTGCGGTTTTACGAATAATCGCTAAACATTCGTGCAATTGTTCTTCGTTCATCACAAGAGGAGGAGCGAAACGAATGATGTTTCCGTGTGTAGGTTTAGCCAATAAACCGTTATCTTTCATTGCAACACAGAAATTCCATGCTGTTTCAGATTCTGGCGTATCATTGATCAAAATAGCATTTAATAAACCTTTACCACGAACCGATTTGAATAAAGGAAATTCTTCAGCCATTTTAGTGATTTCTGTTCTAAAAATTTGACCTAATTTTTCTGCGTTATCAGCTAATTTTTCGTCTAAAACAACTTGTAAAGCTTCCATTGCAACCGCTGCAGCCAAAGGATTTCCACCGTAAGTAGAACCATGTTGTCCTGGTTTAATCACATTCATCACTTCATCATTTGCTAAAACAGCAGAAACAGGATAAACTCCACCCGATACAGCTTTACCTAAAATTAAGACATCAGCATTAATATTTTCATGATCAATCGCTAACATTTTTCCTGTACGAGCAATTCCTGTTTGGATTTCATCTGCAATAAATAAAACATTATGTTGTTTACATAATTCTTCACAAGCTTTTAAATATCCTTCAGAAGGAACATTAACACCAGCTTCACCTTGAATAGGCTCTACTAAGAACCCACAAATTTTGTCAGCTTTTTCTTCAAATAATTGTTTCAAAGCATTTACATCATTGTATTCAACGGCTTCAAAACCACTTGTATAAGGATTGAAGTTTTTACGCGCATCTTCATCATTCGAAAAAGAAATAATAGTTGTTGTACGTCCATGGAAATTGTCTTTACATACAACAATAATTGCTTCACCAGTTGCAATTCCTTTCTTCTCATACCCCCATTTACGAGCAATTTTTAGAGCAGTTTCAACAGCTTCAGCTCCCGTGTTCATAGGAAGTACTTTCTCGAAACCGAACAATTCTGTTAGAAATTTTTCATATTTTCCAAGTTCAGCATTGTAAAAAGCACGAGAAGTTAACGTTAATTTTTCTGCTTGTTCTTTTAATCTATTAATAATTCGAGGATGACAATGTCCTTGATTGACAGCTGAATAAGCAGATAGGAAATCGAAATATTTTTTTCCATCTACGTCCCAAACGTAAACTCCTTCTCCTTTTTCCAAAACTACTGGAAGCGGATGATAGTTATGAGCTCCGTATTTTTCTTCTAATGCAATTAATTCTGATGTTCTTTCCATGTAATAATTTGTTTTTGTTTGTATGTTATTATCTATAAAAAAACCGACAAATGATAGTCGGTTCTATTTAGTTCATTAATTTTTTTTCAATTAATTGAATATCTTTTCCAAAGAATTTTTTAGCAACTTTTATAATGTTATCTGTGTTTACAGAAATATAAAAAGTATAGGTTGCAGCAGCATTTTTTTCTGCTAATTTTCCTTCTTTCGCTAATTGATAAATGACTTGATTAATTACTATTAAAGGCGAATTTACAATATCAACTTTCCCTTCGAATACTTGATTGATTTCTTTTTCAAGATGAGTATAATGAGTACACCCTAAAATAATAGAATCAATTCCTTCTAATTTTTTGTTTAACAAATAAGTTTCTAAAACAGCTTTAGAAATAATAGAATTTGCGAAACCTTCTTCGATAACAGGTACCAAGAGTGGAGTTGCCATTTCAACTACGTTGATGTGTTTATTGCGACGCCGAATTGCTTTTTTGTATGCACCTGAATTAACTGTTGTTTTTGTTGCAATAACGCCAATTTTTTCTCTTAGTTCGAACGATACTTTTTCAGCAACGGGAGAAATAACATCAATAACAGGAATATCTTTTCCTGCAGCATTTTTAATCTCTTTCAAAGCATTCGCAGTTGCAGAATTACATGCAACTAAAATTGCTTTACAATCATTGTCCTTTAAAAAATTAGTAATGTCTACCGAAAATTGTGTAATCGCTTCTTTAGATTTTTCTCCGTAAGGTAAATTTTGAGTGTCACCAAAATAAATTAAACTTTCGTTTGGTAGCAAACGTTTTATTTCTTTTGCAAACATCAAACCACCAACACCAGAGTCGAAAACACCTATTGGTCTGTTATCATTCATAACGCAAATTTAACAATTTAATCGATGTAAAATAATCTTGATGCAATTCCATCAGCAAAAAATTTTGATTCAGGTTTCAAAATGATTTTATTTTCTTGTTTGATGATAAGATTTTCTTTAATTAACTGATTGATTTCTTGATAAAATAAGTCAAGTATAGGTTGAGAAAATTCAGAATTTATTCGATCAACATCTATTCCGTATATAGTTCTTAATCCGATCATTATCATTTCATTAAATCGTTCAGCTTCATTTAACACTTCAATTTCTTGAGGTAAATTATTTTGATTAATTGCTTGTATATATTTTGTATTGTTGGCTATATTCCAAGCACGTGATTTTCCATTGTAAGAATGAGCAGATGGACCAATTCCCATGTAATGAATTCCTTTCCAGTAATTGGAATTATGCAAAGAAAAATAATTTTCTTTTCCAAAATTAGAAATCTCGTATTGTATAAAATTATTCGATGTTAAGGTATCAACTAAGAGCTGAAATTGTTCATTTTGACGATCTTCATCAACAGGTTTTGTGATTCCTTTTTTGATTTGATGATCCAAAATTGTTTTCTCTTCAACAGTTAAAGCATAAGAAGAAATATGCGGAACATTTAAATTTATTGCTTGCTGAAGATTCTTCATCCACATATCATTAGTAGTTGTCGAAGAACCATATATCAAATCAATTGTGATGTTATCAAAACCAAAATCCTGAACAAGTTTTATCGATCGTTCTGCCTCTTGTGCATTGTGTGCACGGTTCATTAATTGTAGATCTTCTTCAAAAAACGATTGTACACCAATCGAAAGACGATTGATAGGAGTTGATTTTAAGAATTTAAGTTTTTCTTGGTTCAAATCATCTGGATTTGCTTCGAGTGTAACTTCTTTTAAATTTTGGGTTGAATAATTTTTAAAAATCGTTTCGAAAATGCTTTCTAATTCTATTTCAGAAAGGATAGAAGGAGTTCCTCCACCAAAATAAATAGTTTCAAGTGGTTGTGATATTTCATTTTTTCTAAGTAAAAGCTCTTTGTTAATCGCTTTTACCAGATTAGATTTGTTGTGAAGATTTGTAGAAAAATGAAAGTCACAATAACTACATTTCTGTTTACAAAAGGGGATATGAATATAGATTCCTGCCAAAATAATTAAATATTAGGCAAAATTAGGTTGAATTGGTAGTCTAAAAAAATGGAACTAAAAAAAAACTAAAAAAAAATGAATATAGTATTGGTTTTGAAAATAATTCTTATATCTTTATCGGCGTAAATAAAATACTATGAATAAAGGAACTGTAAAATTCTTTAATGAAGAAAAAGGATACGGATTTATTAAAGATGACGAATCAGGAAAAGAGTACTTCGTACACGTTTCTGGTTTGGCAGACAAAGTAGCTCAAAATGATAAAGTATCATTTGACTTAGAACAAGGAAAAAAAGGTATCAACGCCGTTAATGTGAAAGTAATCTAATTAATATATTATCTCAACATATTTCTTGTAAAGCGACCGGATTGGTCGCTTTTTTTATTTTATATTTTCATTGTTTTCATAAAATTCTGCATCATTTAATAACGTATTTACAAAATGATACAATCTTCCTAATTGAAATTTAGCCAATTGATGTCCATATAAACTTGCTAAATAAGTTCCTAAAGCCAATATAACAGAAAACGGAACAGACCAAATCCATATACTTTCACCTTTTACTATGTATTCTGAAATTGCATACGAGCCTAATGTTATAAAAACAGCACCACTTAATCCATAAAGGAAAGCAAAAAATGTCCAAATGCTGGGTTTAGGACCAATAATTCCTCTTACAACCAAATAATTTGGATGATCATCATCTTCTTCAATTCGAATTTGTAATTGGGGATGCCAATATTTATCTTTATCTTTTCTAACACGAACCATTGTTACTTCCTCATTCGCATAACCACCAAACTCTGAAGTGTTTTGTTGCAAATGTTTTTTAATTAATTCGATAAATTCTTGTTTTGATAAATGGGTATACACCTTAAAACGTGGACGGCTTAAAAGAGATTTAATTGGAACTTTTTGGCTCATATTCTATTAGTTTATCTAAATTTACAATAAATGTTTAGATTGTGACAAAAATTATTTCTGATACTTATGAGAAAATTTACCAAATCGTTTGCCAAATCCCAGAAGGACGAGTTTCTACTTATGGATTGATAGCGAAAAGTATAGGTGAAAAATTTTCAGCACGTGTTGTTGGTTATGCAATGAATCATTCACACCATCGAGATGATGTTCCAGCTCATCGAGTGGTTAATAGAAATGGTCAATTAACAGGAAAGCATCATTTTAATCCTTCGAGTTTAATGCAACAATTGTTGGAAAATGAAGGTATAGAGATAGTAAATGATAAAGTGGTCAATTTTAAAGAAATTGTATGGGATCCGAACGAATCTCATTAAAATCTGTAACGAAATCTACTTTCTTCTTACTAATTTTACAAATCAAATGATATAGATAATGGATTTTTTATTGCAAGCCGAAGGCTTAACAAGGAAATATAAAAATAAAGTTGCACTCAACAATTTTAGTATCAACATTCCACAGGGGTCTATTTATGGACTATTGGGACCAAATGGTGCTGGAAAAACAACGTTTATTCGTATTGTCAACCAAATTACAGCTCCTGATAGCGGAACAATTTTACTAAACGGAGAGCCTTTGACAAAAAAATCAATTGGTCAAGTTGGTTATATGCCAGAGGAACGTGGGTTATACAAGAATATGAAAGTAGGAGAACAAGCCCTTTATTTTGCGAAATTAAAAGGTCTTTCTTCTGCTGAAGCAAGAAAACGTACCGAATATTGGTTCGAAAAACTTGATATGATGTCTTGGTGGAATAAAAAATTGAGTGAACTTTCGAAAGGAATGGGACAAAAAGTTCAGTTTGTTATTACGGTTATTCATAATCCTTCGTTGTTAATTTTTGATGAACCTTTTAGTGGTTTTGATCCTGTAAATGCGCAAATCATTGCAAATGAAATTTTGGAATTAAGAGATAAAGGGACGACAATTATTTTTTCGACCCATAGAATGGAATCTGTTGAAGAAATGTGTGATCATGTTGCATTAATCAATCAATCTAATAAAGTGTTAGATGGAACGATTGAGGAAGTAAGAAATCAGTTTAAAACGGGTAAATTTTCTATTCAATTGGATGAAGTAGCATCGGATGCTCTACAAAATTTAGCAAATGAATTTGAAATTTCTGACATGAGAAATTTTAATCAACGAACAGAGTTTAATCTTTTATACAATAAAGAAACACCAACAAACGAAATTTTACAAAAGTTAATGCAAATTGGTCAAGTTCATCAATTCAAAGAAATTATTCCTTCGATGAATGACGTATTTTTAGAAGCTGTTAAACAAAGTTCTATTTCTAATCTTTAAGCTTAATTATAAATGAAAAATATATTTTTGGTTGCGCAACGCGAATTTTTTTCACAGGTAAAAAATAAAGCGTTTGTTATTATGACTTTTCTTTCTCCTTTATTAATTGTTGGAGCAGGAGCAGTAATTTTCTTTTTAAGTTCTGCCAATAATTCAGAAGTCAAAAATATCGCAATTGTGGATGAAAGTTCTGAGTTTATTACATCGTTTAAATCTTCTAAACAAATGATGTTTAGTATTTATACGCCTCAAGAATTGAAATCAATAAAAGATACATTGAAAGGAAGTGAATATTTGAATGCCATTCTTCACATTCCAAAAAATACAGATGGTAACTATGAAAATATTGAAAAAAATACCGAGTTAATTACCAATGGTAATTTGGGAATCACATATCGCGAAAAAATATCACGAACAATTAGTGATAAAATCGAGAAAGAGAAACAAACAAAGTCAGGTATCAACGAAACTGCTTTAGAAGCTTCTAAAGCTCGGGTTAACTTGAATATTTTCAATGTTTCGGATGGAAAAGAAGACAAAGGAATGGAATTAAAAATTGCTTTAGCCATGTTTTTAACGTACATCATTTTTATGTTTGTGATGATATATGGTGTAAAAGTAATGCGCTCTGTTGTGGAAGAAAAAAATAACCGTGTGGTTGAAATCATTATATCTTCTGTCAAACCTTTCGAATTGATGATGGGTAAAATTGTGGGAACAACCATGGTTGCCGTTACTCAATTTGCGATTTGGATTGGAATGACTATGGCTTTGTTGATGATTTTTCCAGCCATCGCAGCGTCTAAAATGGATATGTCGCAACAAATGATGAACCAAGCTCAATTAGCAGAGTCGAACCCAGATATGATGCAGAAAATAACAGAGATTAGCGAAGTTTTATTGACATTTAATTATCCGTTAATTATTTTTGTATTTATTGCTTATTTTATTTTAGGTTATTTGTTTTACAGTTCAGTTTTTGCAGCAATTGGCTCGGCTGTAGATAATGATACAGATACACAACAATTTACATATTTTCCTTTAGTGCCAATGATGATTGGACTTTATGGAAGCATGACGACTTTCGAAAATCCAGATGGTCCTGTCGCTTTTTGGTTATCGATGATTCCGCTAACTTCTCCAATTTCTATGATTACTCGAATTCCATTCGATGTTCCGATTTGGCAATTAGCGTTATCCTTATTTTTATTGTTAATCAGCACTATTTTTATGGTTTATATGGCTGGAAAAATTTACAGAATTGGAATTTTAATTTATGGTAAAAAACCAACCGTAAAAGAAATGATTAAATGGATCTCGTATAAAAATTAAAACGATATAAAAACCGAAGTAAAAATGCTTCGGTTTTTTGTTTTTAGAATTAACTTTGATAAAAATTAGATTTTATGATACATCCAAATTATCGATTGCTTGTGATTAGCACAAGTACAATTTATGGTAGTGGATATTTAGAATATATTCGAGAAGAGATTTTAGATTTTTTACAAACAGATGAATTACTTTTTGTTCCATTTGCGCGACCTTCTGGCATTTCGTACGATGAATACACGAACAATGTGGTTACTGCTTTGCAACCTTTTGGTATAAAAGTGACAGGTTTACATACTTATGAAAATCCGAAAGAAGCCATTTGTAATGCAAAAGCTATTTTTGTTGGAGGAGGAAATACGTTTTTATTACTTAAAACTTTGTACGAATTAGGTTTAATTGAAGCTATACGAAATACAATTTCTGAAGGTGTTCCATATATGGGTAGTAGCGCAGGAAGTAATTTGACAGGTTTAACAATTGGAACGACAAATGATATGCCTATTGTGTATCCACCAAGTTTTGATGCCTTGCAGTTTTTACCATTTAATATTAATCCTCATTATTTGGATCCAGATCTAAACTCTACGCATAAAGGTGAAACGAGAGAAACGCGAATCAACGAATTTCATAAATTTAATAGACAAACTGTAATCGGATTAAGAGAAGGAAGTTGGTTGAGAGTAGAAAACGGAACAATCGAATTGAAAGGAGATTTAACAGCTCGAATTTTTAAACCCAATCAATCGGCTATTGAAGTAAAATCGGGTATATTAGAAGAATCTATTTATTTGTAAATTTATTTATCCAATAATTTATTTCGAATGAATACAAAGGTCTTTAAAATGTCTTTTGCGAGTGTATATCCGCATTATATCAAAAAAATAGAATCCAAAGGAAGAACAATTCAAGAATTAGAAGAAGTTATTTTTTGGTTAACAGGTTACACTAAAAATGATTTGGATCGAAAAATAGAATCAAAAATAGATTTTGAAACTTTTTTTGCTGAAGCTAAATTAAATCCAAATGTAGATAAAATTAAGGGTTAATCTGTGGATACAGAGTAGAAGAAATTGAAGATCCGCTATATAAAAAAATTAGATATTTGGATAAAGTGATTGATGAATTAGCAAAGGGAAAATCTTTGGATAAAATTTTTAGAAATACCATCTAAAATTTTGTGCAAATAGATACATAATAGTTGACAATAACTTACAAAACCGCTTTTTTTTATAAAATATTGACACTGTCCACAATTTTGGACAGTGTTTATATTATATTAAATTAATCTTATTGTTCTGAATTAAAATACACTTTGTAATAATACATTTTCTTTTCCTCATCAAATCCACGTTCCAAATATTCTTCCGCCGCATCTGGATTAGTTAAATCTAATTTGATGTTAATTTTTGTATCTAATTTAATATCACTTTTGATTTTCTTTGATTCTTTCATCAAAGTAGGAACAGAAACTTCAAAGGATTCTACAAACTCTACACGATTATTTTCACTGTAATCTTTTTTGTATTCTTTAAATTCATCAATAATTTCAAATGGTTTTAACACCTGATCTTCAAAAATTTCGTTGGTTACAATTTCATTTGAATTCAATACATTGATAGAGTTTGAAATAAATTCTGCCTGCTGTTTTTTATCGGTTTTGTCTAATAAGAAATCATTTGAAAAGTCAGTAATCAGCTCCATATATTTTTTTGTATGGTAATTATTGTCTTTTATTAAATCAATTTCTAAGAAATTTTTCTTCCAATATTCAGATTCTACATTTTTATCATCAATAGAATATACACGAAATCCTTCGTCACGATAAGCATCAAGAATAAGACAAGCTTTATCTATTCCTTCAAGTTTATAACCTTTCCATATATTATAATCTAATCCCTTTGATTCGTCAAAACGTAAGAATTTTTTCTTGTTTTCTAACTTATAAATTCCAATTCCTCGACATACTATTCCATCAAACATCATATTTTCGAAAAGTGTAATGAAAACTTCTCCACTCTTGATTTGTGGATGCAATGATTTTTCATATAAATGACTTAAAACTTCCTGCGAAAAATCTATAAAATCGGTCTCTTCGTCAAACATTTGCTTGCATTGATTATACAAAACATTAAATTCTAATTTTTCTGTATAATGAGTAAAATGATTAATTTCGAGTGTTTTTTTGAACGGACTTAATAAGAAAGGAACCAATTGTTCTTCCTTAGATTCGTCATACTCAAGTGTCTTATCAGCAAAAATATTTGCTTCTTCCCGAACTTTATGTCCTACTTTTTGTAAACTGATAAAGGCGATGTAAGCATTTTTAACGTCAATCATTGTTTCTAATTTCTTAAAAACAAAAGTAATGATTTCAAAAATCAATGCAAACCTTGAATGATTAAAAAAAAATATTAACAAAATTGTCAAACAAAATTGTAAAATTAATGTATTGATAATTAATCTATTATATTTTTTTTTGAAGATAATAAATTGAAAGCGAACAGCAAACTATAATTATGGCATGAAAATAGTAATAGGATAGATGTCTTAATATTTAAAAGGTTAGATGATGAGAAAAATTAGATTTACACTTTTGGGAGTAGCTTTTACAGCCATGTTAGCTGTGGGTGTAAATGCTCAAGATAGAGGTCATAGAGGAGGTGAGAGAGGTAATTCTTCAAGAGAAGTATCAAGAAGCCAAGGGAATAGCCGTTCTGAAATGGCTAAAAGTACAAATAGAGTTAGTCGTGTCGAAGGAAATAGAACAGATAGAATTGATCGAGGAAATAGTAAAAGTGATTCTTGGAAAAATTCGAATATAAGTTCAAGTCGTGTCGAAAGTTCACGAATCAATAGAGATAATACTGCTGTAATAAGTAGTAGACCAAGTGTGAACCGAGATAGTAAAAACGAAAGATATAACAGAGAAAATAACCAAGGGAATCGAAATAATCAAGGGAATCGAAATAATCAAGGGAATCGATCTGAGAGTTTAAAAAATAGAGATTTTCATAAAGATCCTGTTCGTATTAGCTCAAGTTCAAATAATTATAGAGGAAATCGCCCTGTGTCAAATGTTAATGTAAGAAATTATCACAAATACAATTACAACAATTATAATTTCTATGGTAACAATGGAATTTATTATCGTCCGTATAATAGTGGTTATGTAAGATATATGCCTTATGTAGGGTTCAGAATCAATGTTTTACCTGTAGGTTATGTAACAATTAATATTGGTAATCGTAATCCGTTTTATTTCTACGAAGGAGTTTATTATAGTCCAAATAGAAATTATTACGAAGTGGTTCAAGCTCCAATTGGTGCAATTGTTTATGCTTTACCAGCAGGTTATGAAAGAATAAATTATGATGGAGAGTATTTGTATGAGTTTGGAGATGTCTTATATCAAAAAATTTATTACAGAGGTTCAAGAGCTTATCAAGTAGTAGGTTATTTAGATTAGCATAAGTTTTAGTAGTTAATGAAAAAAGTCCAAACAGCTTGCTGTTTGGACTTTTTGATGTAGCGAAGAGCAGAATTGAACTGCCGACCTCAGGGTTATGAATCCTGCGCTCTAACCATCTGAGCTACCTCGCCTAATTTTAATTTTTGCAAATATAATTTTTTTTTTGAATTTATAACAAAACTTATTTTATTTTTCTTTGGTAGATACAATTCATTTTATATCTTGCGACTTCAATTAAATAGAATTATGCCAAAAAAGAAATATCAAGTAGAATTTTCAATTAAGTCTTCACCGTCTTTGTTATATAACTATATTTCAAACCCTTCTGGTTTGTCTGAGTGGTTTGCAGATAACGTAAATTCTCGTGGAGAAAAATATACTTTTATTTGGGACGGACACGAAGAATCTGCTTTTTTGATGAAATCTAAGCAAGATAGTTATGTACGTTTTCAATGGGAATATGATGAAGACACAAAGTATTTCTTCGAATTAACAATTGTAGAAGACGATTTAACAAATGATGTATCATTAGTAATCACAGATTTCGCAGATGAAGATGAGGTTGAAGAATCAAAACAATTGTGGGAAAGTCAAATTGAAGACCTTAAAAAAATCTTAGGATCTGTTTAAAATCTATTATTTTGAAAATTAACTTAGGTGGCCTTATCATTGAACAAGCAAATGCAGAAATTAGTATTCAGAACAGAGCTTTTCGAAATGGTGATGCTGTAAAAGAAATTTTACGATTTGTAAATGGTGAAATTATAGATTGGGAAGATCATTATTTTAATTTAATGGCCTCTATGCGTATTTATCGCATGAATATTCCATTAGATTTTACACCAGAATTTTTTCAAGAACAAATCAATTTAATAGCCGAAGCTAATCAAACTAAATCAGGTAAGGTCGAGTTTTTTGCCTTCCGAAATAATGAAGAAGATTATTTAAAAGCTTCAATTAATTATCTGATTTCTATTGAAAATAGTGAACAAGATTGGGAGTTTTTGCAAAGTGAAAACGAAATCGATGTTTATAAAGACTATGCTATCAACACAGCTTTTTATTCACTTGTTAACACGTATCGCCCAGAAGAAAATATTGCAGAAATCTACCGTTTAGAGAATGACTATGCAGATATTATTCTGTTGAATGCCAATAAAAAAATGGCACGTTCTTTACGAGGTGCTATTTTTGTGGTAAATGGAGAAACGATTCGTACACCCAAAAAGGAAGAAGGAGTAATAACAAGTGTTTTGCGAAATAATTTTATTACGAAGATCAATAAATCGGAAGAATTTAAAGTGGAGGAATCAGAAATTTTTCCATTCGAAATTCAGAAAGCAGAAGAGGTATTTATTTTGATAGATGGTATTGGGATATTACCAATTACCAAAAATAGAAAAAAAGAATATAATACGGATAAGACAAAGTTGATTTTTAGTTATTTGTAATTTAGAAATCAATTAATTCATAGAAGGATCTGCGGGGGTGTTTAACCAAATCAAGTTTTCACCTCCAAGTTTCTTCATCAAATTTTTCCACAAATCAGCATCCCATTCTTCGAAAATATCAAAATCTAAATCTCTTACCGTCCATGAATTATTTTTTAATTCGTCAGTAATTTGTTTAGGAGCCCAACCACAATAACCCATAAAAAACTTAATTTCATTCTCTTTTATCAACTTTTGATTTACCGCTTCTCGCACATCATCATAATTTCCAGACCAATATAAATTATGAATTATTTTTTCACTATTTCGTATTAAATCAGGGCGTTTGTGTAGATAATAAATATTTTCCTTATCAACTGGTCCACCTTCAAAAACAATAGAAGTGGATTCTATCTCAGAAACAAAAATACTAATAGGTATGTGTGAAGAATGATTAAGTACAAAACCAATATTTCCAGATTCTAAGTGTTCGGTAATTAAAATAACACTTCGTTGAAAAATATCATTATTTAATGTTGGTTTAGCGACTAAAATACTTCCTTTTTTTATACTTTTGATAGACATTTTGTTTCGGTTTTATAGTGTAAAATCTTAACGAAATAATGATTTGTAAATAAAAATATAAAATAAACATTAATGAAACAAGATTTAAGTTATAAAAGAAAAGTCTACGAAAAACAAGCCATGAATTTTGATTCGTTAAGAGAAAATCCTATCGAACAATTTCGTGATTGGTTCTTACAAGCTGAGGATTCTGATGGCGTAGATGAAGCAAACGCAATGTCTGTTGCAACGATTGGCGACGATGGTTTTCCGAGAACACGTGTCGTATTATTGAAAAGATATACAGATGAAGGATTTATTTTTTATACCAATTACAATAGTCAAAAAGGTAAAGCTTTGTTAGAAAATCCGAAAGTATGTTTATCATTTTTTTGGCCATTTTTAGAAAGACAAATTATTATAAAAGGTGTAGCTGAAAAGACGACGGATAATAATTCGGACGGATATTTCGAAACACGACCTCGTAGTAGTCAGTTAGGAGCATGGATTTCTGCTCAAAGTTCTGTAATAGATGAACACCAAGATTTGGCTGCGGAAGAATTAGAGTTAGAAAAAAAATACGAAGGAAAAGAAATTCCTCGTCCAGAGCATTGGGGTGGATTTTTAATTCGACCAACAGAAATTGAGTTTTGGCAAGGACGTCCAAGTCGTTTACATGACAGAGTTCGTTATGTATTACAAGAAGATTTTGATTGGAAAAAAGAGCGTTTAGCTCCTTAAAAAAATAATAAAAGCCTCTAATTTAGAGGCTTTTTTATAGTATTGATTAAATTTAATCTTTCATTGCTTCACCCGCTTTACGATGTGTAAATTTACCGTAAATGTGTCTTCTTGCAAAGCGACTTGGTGAATCAGAATTTACCATTTTGATGTAGGTATTTTTAGGAACACCGAAATATTCGTAATGATTACCATCTAAATGTTCAACTTTCAAAATTTGTTCGTCCATGTAAAAATCATGAATGTTAGATTTTGTCGTAGTTGTCGTATATTCTTCTTTATTTTTTTCGTGTGTTTCAGGATTAACGCTTACCAAAAAATGATACGCTTCAATCACGACTTTACTTTTTTCTTCAGCTTCTAATTTACCTGCTTCATCGTTCACAAATTTATCAGGATGCGCATCTTTCATCGTATTTCTGTAAATTGTTTTCAACTCTTTTAGAGTGACATTTTTATCAACTCCAAGTAATTTTCTGTGTTCTACAACGCTTTTCATAATTTTTTAACCCTTTTTTCGGTTTGCAAAAGTACGGAATATTAATCACGAAATACTTTTAATAGGAATAAGTTTGGTTAAGATGATGATAAATGACTTTTTTGTAAAAGAAAGTTGTAATTTTAGTGAAGCTAACACCAAACAAATAGAGATGAAGTTGAAAGATGTTCCAGCATTGAAAATTGCAATTTTAGATTTACCTACAAAAGAAAAAGACAAGCTTCTTTTGCGTCTTATAAATAAAGATGAAACGTTGGTAGAGCATTTACATTTTCAATTGTTAGAGGATGAAAGTGACTTGCAAAATCGAGTAAAAATAATTTACGAAAAGATTGATTTACAGTTCAAAAAGTCTAATCACTTAATTAATCAGATTAATATTATTCGAAGTCATAGACAATTATTGTTGACACTCAAAACACTGAGTGGAATTGTGAATTATCATGTTCAAATTACAAAAGACAAAGTGTCCGAATTTGAATTAAGAAAATATATTTTGCAAGAATCATTTACACGATATTCATATCTGTTTAATAAATATACAACAGGTGAAAATGCAGAAAAATTATTTAAATACCAAGCTGGAAGACTCAAATTAATTCAGTCTATTTTTGATAAATTTCACGAAGATTTAAAATATGATTACGAAAATGAAATTCAACAATTGAATGATTTCCTAAAAGAAACACCTTTAAAAAATAGTAGGATTGAATAAAAAAGAGAAAACTTTAATTGCTTTCTCTTTTTATTTATGGTATTAAAAAATCGCTTCAGCAACCTTTTTTGTATTAATCGAGTTACTCATCGTATAAAAATGCAATCCAGGAACACCAAATTCCATTAACTCTTTACATTGCTGAACGCACCACTCCAAGCCAATTTCTTTAATCGCTTCTTTATCTTTTGCTTTCAACACTTCCATCGACAAGGATTCGGGTAAATCGATGTAGAAATTTTGTGGAATTTTAGTCAATTGATTAAAAGTTGTTAACGGTTTTATTCCAGGAATAATCGGAACGTTAATGTCCATTTCTCGACACTTTTGGACAAAATCAAAGTATTTCTGATTGTCAAAAAACATTTGTGTCACAATGTAATCAGCTCCCAATTCAACTTTCTTTTTCAAATAATGCAAATCTATTGCAAGGTTTGGCGATTCGAAATGTTTTTCAGGATAACCAGCTACACCCAAACAAAAATCCATCGGATGCGATTCTTGCAAATCATCATCCAAATAATTTCCAGTATTCAAAGCAGTAATTTGTTCAATTAATTCTGAAGCATACGCATGTCCACCAACTTCTGGCACAAATGATTTTTCAGATTTAATCGGATCTCCTCGTAAAACCAATACATTATCAATGCCCAAGAAATTCAAATCAATCAAAGCATCTTCTGTATCTTCTTTTGTGAAACCACCACAAATCAAATGCGGAATTGCGTCAACTTTATAGTGATTTTGGATAGCAGCAGAAATCGCTACTGTACCAGGTCGTTTTCGCACTTGATACCGCTTCAACAAACCCTTCTCTTTTTGTTTGTAAATATACTCTTGTCGATGATAAGTCACATCGATAAAAGCAGGATTCAATTCCACTAAAGGATCCAAAGTTTTAAACGTTGCATTTACATCTTGACCTTTCAAAGGAGGTAAAATTTCAACAGAAAACAACGGTTTTCCATTCGCACGTTCTATATGTTCAGTAACTTTCATTCTTTATTTTATCGTTTAACGAAGTTCGAAGCTCGAATTCCAATTGTATATTTTCTTTTTTTAGGGCGTTCCCTTCGGGCGGGCTTTTCGTTACAATCTTTGCTGGTCAGCAAAGGATTTTCACTACAATCCCTAACGCATTTTTTTTGAAGTCAGAAGTTCGAAACTCGTGATTTGTTGTCATGCTGAGCTTGTCGAAGAATCTGACTAATTTCTAATCAGCCAAATTTGGTCCTAACCAACGTTCCGCTTTTTTTAAATTTATATTTTTACGTTGAGCAAAATCTTCTACTTGATCCATTTTAATTTTTCCGACACCAAAATATTTAGCTTTCGGATTCCCAAAATAATATCCCGAAACTGATGAAACAGGGTACATGGCTAACGAACTTGTTAATTCGATCCCAGCATTTTTCTCAACATCTAATATGTTAAAAATTGTTTCTTTCTCCAAATGATCAGGGCAAGCAGGATAACCAGGAGCAGGACGAATTCCTTTGTATTTTTCAGCAATTAATTCATTGTTTGATAAATTTTCGTCAGATGCGTATCCCCAAACTTCTGTTCGAACATATTTGTGTAAATATTCTGCATAAGCTTCAGCTAAACGATCAGCAATTGCTTTGACCATAATCGAATTGTAATCGTCCAAGTTCTTTTCGTACGCTTTAGCAACTTCTTCAATTTCTTGACCAGCAGTTACAGCAAAAGCGCCAATATAATCTTGTATAGTTGAATCTTTCGGTGCTATGAAATCAGCAATTGACATATTTGGTTGATCTTTCGATTTTTTCGCTTGCTGACGAAGTGTGTAGAATTCTTCTATTTTAAGATCGTTTTCATCAAACAATTCTATCGTGTCATCGTTTATCGTATTCGCTTTAAATAAACCGTAAACAGCTTTCGGTTTTGCTAAATTTTCGGCTTCGATTCTGTTTAACATTGACAATGCATCAATGTATAATTCTTTGGCATTTTCACCGACAAGTTCATCATCTAAAATCGCAGGGAATTTTCCATGTAAATCCCATGTTTTGAAAAAAGGAGTCCAGTCGATAAATTCTTTTAACTCAGTTACATTTGCTTGATGCGTAAATACACCCAATTGATTTGGTTTGAATGGTTTATTTTCTTCAAAATCTAATTGCAATTTATTTTTACGAGCTTCTTCAATTGTTAGGTATTCTTTTGCAACAGCGCGATTTAAGAAACCTTCTCTGATTTTAGTATAATCTGTTTCCGTTTCTGTAAATAATTCTGCTTGTTGTGAACCAATTAATTTTTGACAAACGGTAACCGAACGCGAAGCGTCTAATACGTGAATAGCTTTGTCATATTGCGGAGCAATTTTAACAGCGGTGTGGGCTTTTGATGTAGTCGCACCTCCAATCATTAATGGAATATCGAGATTTAAGCGTTTCATTTCTTTAGCAACATGTACCATTTCGTCTAAAGAAGGCGTAATCAATCCCGAAAGTCCAATTACATCGACTTTATTTTTTTGAGCTTCTTCTAAAATTCTTTCAGAAGAGACCATAACACCTAAATCAATAATTTCAAAACCATTACAGCTTAATACAACAGAAACAATGTTTTTTCCGATATCATGTACATCACCTTTAACGGTTGCCATCAATATTTTAGATGGTTCTTTGTCAGTTTTATTTCTTAGTTTTTCTTCTTCTAAATAAGGTGTTAAATAGGCTACAGCTTTTTTCATCACACGAGCCGATTTTACAACCTGTGGTAAGAACATTTTACCACTTCCAAATAAATCTCCTACGACATTCATTCCATCCATCAATGGACCTTCAATAACTTGAAGTGGTGACTTAATTTGATCTAATGCTTCAGCCGTATCTTCATCAATAAATTCAGTAATCCCTTTTACCAAAGCTATTTCTATTCGCTTTTCTAAAGGTAATTCACGCCAAGAATCATCTTTCTTTTTTTCTTTTGTAACACCTTTTAAATGTTCAGCAAAATCAATCAATCGTTCTGTGGCATCATCACGTCTATCCAATAAAACATCTTCAACATGTTCTAATAAGTCTTTTGGAATATCATCATAAATCTCAATCATTTCAGGATTAACGATTCCCATATCCATTCCGTGCTGAATTGCGTGGTATAAAAAGGCTGAGTGCATTGCTTCTCGAACTGCATTGTTACCACGAAACGAGAACGAAACATTGGAAACTCCACCCGAAACTAACGCATAAGGAAGATTTTCTTTGATCCATTTTGTTGCATTAAAAAAGTCAATTGCATTTCGGCGATGTTCTTCCATTCCTGTTGCAACAGGGAAAATATTAACATCAAAAATGATGTCTTTTGGATTGAATTTTACTTGATTGACCAATATATCATACGAGCGTTTTACGATTTCAATACGACGTTGGTAATTATCAGCTTGACCTTTTTCATCAAATGCCATTACAACAGTTGCAGCACCGTAACGTTTGATTTTTTTGGCGTGCTCGATGAATAATTCTTCTCCTTCTTTTAAAGAAATAGAGTTGACAATTGCTTTTCCTTGTACATTTTTTAATCCAGCTTCGATGATTTCCCATTTAGAAGAATCAATCATAATCGGAACTTTTGAAATATCAGGCTCGGAAGCAATTAATCGTAAATATTTTACCATTGAAGCTACACCATCAAGCATACCTTCGTCCATGTTGATGTCGATAATTTGTGCGCCACCATCTACTTGATCACGCGCAACTTGAAGCGCTTCTTCAAATTTTTCTTCTTTGATTAATCGTAAGAATTTTTTTGAACCAGTTACATTTGTGCGTTCTCCAACGTTTACAAAGTTTGAATTTTCGCGTACAATTAATGGTTCTAATCCAGAAAGTTGAATTTTTACGCTTGACATGCAACATTGATTTTTCGAGGTTCGTATTCTTTTGCTAAATCTGCCATTAATTTGATATGATCTGGTGTTGTTCCGCAACAACCACCAATAATATTGACCAATTTCTTCTCTAAAAATGGACGAATATGTTCACGCATCATTTCTGCTGTTTCGTCATATCCACCAAAAGCATTAGGTAAACCTGCATTTGGATATGCACTTACATAAAAAGGAGCTTTTTCTGCTAAAACTTCTAAGTATGGAATTAAATCTGTAGCACCTAACGCACAATTTAAACCAACTGAAAGTAAATCAATATGTTCTAAAGAAATAAGGAATGCCTCAGTTGTTTGTCCAGAAAGTGTGCGTCCAGATTTATCTGTTATCGTACCTGAAGCCATTAATGGAACGTTGATTCCAGTTTTTTCGATCGCATCTTGAATTCCATAAAATGCTGCTTTAGCATTTAGGGTATCAAAAATAGTTTCAACTAACAATACATCAACACCTGCTTCTAACATTGTTTTAGCTTGTCGAAAATAAACATTAGCTAAAGTGTCAAAATCGATGTCACGGTAACTTGGGTCATTCACTTGAGGTGAAATCGATGCTGTTTTATTTGTAGGACCTAAAGAACCAACAACAAATCGAGGTTTGTCTGGAGTAGAATATTCCGCACAAGCTTCTTTCGCTAAACGAACGGCTTCCGAATTTAATTCATCAACTAAATCAACCATATCATAATCAATCATCGAAATGATATTCGCATTAAATGTATTTGTTTCAATTAAATCTGCGCCAGCAGCTAAATACTCTCTATGAATATCTTTGATAATTTGTGGTTGTGTTAACACCAATAAATCGTTATTTCCTTTTAAAGATGTATGGAAATTTCTGAATCTTTCTCCTCTGTAATCTTCCTCTTGCAAATTATGCTTTTGGATCATTGTTCCCATAGCACCATCTAAAATAACAATACGTTCTTTTAGTATATCGTTTAATTTCATTTTACTATTTTATTAAAACCTTATGGGAAGAATTGCGAGGTAAGTCCTTATCTTTCTCTTTTTTGAGTAGGATGTAGCACCCAACTTTCCTTTGGGTTGCCAAGATATCTACGGGCCTAATCCCTCCATCTATTCTTTATAAGGTTATCTGCAAAATTATCTCTTCCTTTTAAAATAAAAAAATGATAATCATTATAATTATTATTTGAAGTAGACATGTCAAAATAAGTTAATCATTCCCTAAACTTAACCTGATTATTTTTGGTTGTAAAATCAATGACGTAGAAAAATATTCTTACAATACGTTAATTGATGTAAAAAATATCTTTAATACTTATTTAAGGTGTTTTAAATTAGAATATTATTAGGTTTTTTGAATTTTCCAGAATTAATTAGAAGATTTGTTTTTACTTTTTAATCATTTTTATAGAATCAAATCATTAAATAATAAAAATTTTAGAAAATAATTCTGAAATTAAATCATATTAGAACTTTAATTAGAAAATTATAAACAAATGTATGTTTTAATATTTGGAAAATTGAAATAGTTTGTACTAAATTTGCCCTCAGAAATAGCTCAAGTAAAATTTTATATTTTATCAAGAAAAGTGGAGGGAAATGGCCCTAAGAAACTTTAGCAACCTGATTACAATCAAGGTGCTAATTCCATCCTGTTAAGGGAAGATAAATAACTACGATAACCATCATTCAGTATTATTCTTAATACAACTGATTCAATTGTTATTATTTTAAAATTTCCTTTTTTCTTCACATTTTCTGATAAAATCAATAGTAAAGAAATAAATAAATGAAAAAAATAAATATCGGATTATTCGGATTTGGCGTAGTAGGAGAGGGGATTTATAAGGTTTTAGAAGAGAAACCACAATTAAATGCAGCGATTAAAAAAATTGTAATTAAAGATGATTCAAAAACACGAAATGCACCAGCTGAATTATTTTCAACAAATGCAGAAGATATTTTAAATGATGATGAAATAAATGTTGTGGTAGAATTGATTTCTGATGCAGATGCAGCTTATGATATCATCAAAAAAGCTTTTGTTAATGGGAAACATGTCGTAAGTGCCAATAAAAAATTGATTGCTGACCATCACAAAGAATTATTAGAATTACAAGAACAAAACAATGTTTCTTTCCTTTATGAAGCCTCTGTTTGTGGTTCTGTACCAATTATTCGAAATTTAGAAGAATATTTCGATAATGATTTATTGAATTATGTTTCTGGAATCGTGAATGGAACAACAAATTACATCTTGACTAAAATGGCGAATGAAAATGAATCGTATCAAGATGCTTTGAAAGCAGCACAAGAAAGTGGTTTTGCTGAAGCTGATCCAACGGCAGATGTGGAAGGTTTTGATGCAGCGAGTAAATTGTCGATTATTACATTACATGCTTTTGGTAAAAAAATTGAAGTAGAAGCTATTATTCGTAAAGGGATTACTGCTTTGAAAGTTGAAGATTTTAAATATGCGAACGAAAAAAATTACACAATTAAGCTAATTGCGAATTCAAAAATAAATCATCAAACAGGAGAAATTACGTCTACAGTTTTACCAACTTTTGTTGAGCTTAATAAAACGATTGCTTTAGTAAATAATGAATACAATGGTGTATTGATCGGAAGTTCGCTTTCCGATGAGCAGTTTTTATATGGAAAAGGAGCTGGGCGTTTCCCTACATCTTCAGCGGTTTTGAGTGATATTTCTGCGTTGAAATATGACTATAAATATTCGATTCGAAAATATGAAAATCAACACGAGGGTATTTTTAATCAAAATGGGAAAAAACGTGTTTACATTGGATTTGAAAACCAAACAGATGATGTTTCAAGTTTTTTTGAGGAAATAGAAGAACGTTATCAGAGTAAAAATTACAACCATATAGTTGGTGTAATTGATATTGAGAAGCTTAAACAAAAAGAAATTATAGAAAATACAAATCTTTCAATAATTGCTTTTGAGTAATATTTAGGATAAAAAGCCTTAAATTATCTTGAGGCTTTTTTTAAATCTAAAAATGTCCCGTCCTGAAATAGCGATACAAAAAAGAAATCGTTATTATGGAAGAAAGAAGCAATTATGTCAAACGTACTCA